>JAGBDQ010000309.1 GCA_017937415.1 Oscillospiraceae bacterium | reverse complement strand
CTCCGTTGACCCGGTCCACCGACACGAACGCCACCATACTGTGATAGCTCTCGTCCCAGTCAGCGTTATATCTGGCCAGCTGCTCCTCGGCGGTGGCGTTCAGCACTCCCGCCTCATCGCGCAGGACTTGCAGGCTCTGGGGCTTTCTTGCCTGCCCCAGGGCCAGTCCGGCCACGATAGCAATAAGGAGTACCACCCAGCCAACGGTATAGGCTTTGTTGTTCTTCTTCATAGGGTTTTCCTTTCTCCGCAGGCAAGATCACAATGGAAGCTTTCTTTGCCTACTTTCTTTCTCGAAAGAAAGTAGGTTAACCCCGCAGCTCCAGCAGCTTCTGCTTCAGCTCACCCTCGATGCGGCCCAGCTCGGCCTCGGCTTCCTTCCGCTTCTGGGCGCCCTCGGTCTGGATCTTCACCATCTCGTCCAGGGTGGCGATGAGCTGCTGGTTGGTGTGCTGGAGGGTCTCGATGCTCACCACGCTCTTCTCGGCCTCCTTGGCGGTCTCAATGGTGCCCATTTTCAGGGCGTCGGCGTTCTTGCGCAGCAGCTCGTTGGTCATGTTGGTCACCGCGCTCTGGGCGGCGGTAGCCTGACGGGAGTTCTCCATGCCCAGAGCCAGCACCATCTGGGACTTCCACAGGGGAATGGTATTCACCAGAGAGGACTGGATCTTCTCCAGCATGAGAGCGTCGTTGTTCTGGATAAGCCGCACCTGGGGCCCCATCTGGATGGAGACCATGCGGGTAAGCTCCAGGTCGTGGAGCTTCTTCTCAAAGCGGTTGCACATGTTGGCCAGGTCATTGTAGGCCTGAGCGTCCTCCTGGCTGCCTGAAGCGGTGGCCTTCTTGTGGAGCTCGGCCAGCTCCCCGTTGCGGACGGCCTCCAGCCGCTTCTTGCCCGCCAGGATGTACATGGTCAGTTCCTTATAGTACTTGGTGTTCAGCTCATACATCTGGTCCAGCATGGCCACGTCCTTCATCAGGGTAACCTGGTGGCCCTCCAGAGTCTCCACCACCTTGTTCACGTTGGTCTCAGCCTTGGAGTACTGGGCCTTGAGCGCCTGAATGTCGTTTTTCTTCTTCTGGAAGAAACCGAAGATGCCGCTCTTCTCCTCCTGGCCGAAGCCCTGAAGCTCTCCCACCAGCTTGGCAAGGTCGTTGCCCACCTCGCCCAGGTCCTTGGTGCGGACCTTGTTGAGGGCGCTCTCGGAAAACCCGGCAATGTTCTTCTGGGCGGCGGCGCCGTACTGGAGCACCAGGTTGGAATCCTTGATGTCGATCTTCTCGGAAAAGTCGGCCACCATCTTCCGCTCGGCCTCAGAGAGCATGGATTCGTCCAGCTGCACGGCGTTGGCGTCCCGGGCGGCCTGGTCAGCCTGCTTGACCTCCTTCTCGGCGGCAGTTGGATCCAGGGTCAGGGTAGGAGCTTCGGCCACGGCGGCGGCCGCGTCCAGGGTGGGCTCCAGGGTCAGTTCAGGGGTCATTTCCACGTTGTCAGTCATCTTTTCTTCCTCCTCAATATATTCTTTCTGTTCTCGGAACAGGTATGCTCCGTTGGTGCTTTTTATACGCCGCCCAAGGTCTCTCCCCCCAGGCCCTCCCGTGCCAGGAGCTGCTCCATGACGGTGATGTCGGTGGAGATGTCCAGGGCCTCGTCGGCAAAGAGACCGTCCAGCTGCTTGTCAAATGCCACCACGATGGTGTCCAGCATCTCCTCGATCTTGCCCTTGGTAGAGTCGATGTTGTCGCCCGAAACGCCGGTGGAATCCATCCGGTCGTAAGCGTTGAGCAGCTTCAGGGTGGTGGGCAGATAGTAATTCATGAATTTGCGGATCTGGGGCAGCTTCTCAGGGGCGGCCACCACCTGGGCGATGATCTTCCGGGTGGTCTCCTCCAGATGGTCGATCTGCCGGGAGATGGTCTCGTCGGGAATGTTGGCGTTGAGCCGCTTCATCTCACTCACAGCCTTGTCCCGCTCGGCAATGAGGGCGTCGATCTCCGGATTGCCGGTGGACTCGGGCTTTTTCTCTTCAGCCTTGGGTATCTCCTGGGTCTTGGCCTCCGGGGTCTCGTAGCTCTGGTTGGGGAAGACGGCCTTTCCCACGGCCAGGGCCATCAGGGATACTCCGGCGCACAGCAGGATGTCGGACAGACGGTACAAAGGCAGGAGCAGCCCCCACAAAAGCCACACCGCCGCCGCAAAATAAAGCGGGACCGGGCTTTTCTTTACCATTTTTGCCATGCGCACTGCCTCCTTCCGGTAAATGCCCCTTCCTTTCGGAAAGGCCCTTTTACTCAAGTTAATATTGTACCCTTTTCAGCGGCTCCTGTCAAGAAAACCGGGGCAAATTTACACTTCATTCAAATGTATGCGCGTAAAGACACTTTCTTCTGTGACCGTTGACTTTTGGGGCTGAAAACGGTATGATAGAAAAAACAGCCGCCCCTGACCGGGGCTCCGGTCAGGGGCTATATGATGCGGCGCCGAACGGCCGCTCCCGCCGTGGCCGGCGCCGTGGGTCAGACGCAGCTGGGGAGGCCGGCGGAGCGGCAGTGGTCATCCGCTGGTGTATCCTATGACGCCCGCCCGCTGCCGGTGCCGGGCCAATGCCCCTCCCCCTCCGGACAAACCCTCCATTTTCTTCTGAAAGGACGATGTTTTATGGTAAAGATCGCCCCCTCCATTCTTTCCGCTGACTTTTGCCGCCTGGGGGAAGACATCAAAAAAGTCTCCTCGGCCGACTGGCTCCATGTGGACGTGATGGACGGCATGTTCGTCCCCAATATCTCCATCGGCGTACCGGTGGTCAAGTCTATTCGGAAGCACACCGACATGTTCCTGGATACCCACCTGATGGTGGAGAAGCCGGGGCGGTATGTGAAGGCTTTCGTCAACGCCGGGGCCGACCTGCTCACCCTCCACTTGGAGGCCGATATGCCTCCCGCCCTCCACGCCGCTCTCAGGGAGATGGAGTCCCTGGGCGTGAAGAAGGGCATCGCCCTCCGGCCCATCACCGCCGCTGAAGCGGTGATCCCTTACCTGAAAGAGGGGCTGGACCTCATTTTGGTAATGACGGTGGAGCCCGGTTTCGGGGGCCAAGCCTTCATGGCCGACATGCTCCCCAAGCTCACCGCTATCCGGGGGTATATCGAGCAATACTGCCCCACCTGCCATCTGGAGGTGGACGGGGG
>JAGBDQ010000308.1 GCA_017937415.1 Oscillospiraceae bacterium | reverse complement strand
CGATATCATCAATGTTTCCGACCTGCTGAAAATTCAGAATGTCCGGGATTACAAGAACTTCTGGAATGTGAACCTGGAGTATCGGTCTGATGATTGGCGGAGTGCCACCGGTTACACATCCTATTTGTTTGAGGACATCTACGAGAACGAGATTTATTATCCTGATCCGAGCGGTGATCCGGATCTTTACCACGGTGCCCGGTTCGCGGTGGAGATCCTGACGGACGATGAGATCGACGACAATGCGGCTATCGCCGACAAGACGGCGGCCAAGGGCAATGCAGCCATCCTGCGGGATATCTTTGATAACGAAGGTACCATGAATGGTGATGTCTCCAATTACCGTATGTATATCACCAGCGACGAGGTGGACGCACTGGGGGATCCGCTGCCCACCTTCCGCAAGGATGACTACACCGACTTTGAGGTGCCCCGGTACTACTCCCTGGCCGGTGATCTTGAGTCCTGGGCGCCTACCCACATTGCCGAGCTGCGGCTCTACCGGGAGAATGGCGCCGGTGGTTATGAGCCAAAGCCCTGGCTGATGCTCCGCTCCGGCCTCAGCGAGACCATGAGCAGGGCGGAGTATGACCCCGCTGTATACAACGGACACTGGAGCATGGAGTTTGCCTTCAAGTCCTCTGAGCTGCTGGCCGTGTCGGATTACAAGATGGTGGTGAAGAAGACCTCCCACCTGACCTATACCCATACGGACATTGAACTGGATACATCAGATACCGCTCACTACGATGGGACTACACTTGTCTTCGCCTTTGATCGGCCCATCTCCCTGTTCTGCGGCGACATTGCACCCCTGCTGCCTGGGCCCAACCAGAAGATCAATGACCAGGACCGGGATATGCTGGCCGGATTCAACTATGGCCTTTATGATTGGACCGAGGATGAAAGCGGGACCGGCGACGCGTGGGTTAACTCCACCTTCAACCCGTACAGCTATGCCTATATGGCTGACTTGAACGGTGACGGCGTTATCTCGGAGCGGGATATGGCGATCCTCATGTCTGAGTTCAACTGGATGCGCAGGACTTCGGATTATGGTTCTCCCAAGGGATTGGGGGATCCCGGCACGGGGATCATGCTTCTGCTGGAGGAATTCCTGGACGGGGAGGCCGCCGGGGAAGTGCCCATAGAGGGTGAGCAGCCTGCGGAGGGCGAACAAGCCACAGAGGGGGAGCAGCCCGCAGAGGGCACGACGCCGGAGGAGGGTACTGATCCTGAGACACCTACGGAACCTGTTGAGGATCCCGAGGGAACGGAAAATCCGGAAGATCCGGATAACACAGATCCCGAGGCCCCTGCGACTCCTGAAGATCCTGAAGGAGCTGAGGGAACGGACACGCCTGAAGTGCCGGAAGAGCCTACAGAGCCGGAGAACCCTGCAGAACCTGTAATTCCGGAGGATCCCGCCGAACCTGAGGATCCTACGGAGCCTGAAACCCCTGAGACGCCAAAGGATCCGGACATAACAGAAACGCCTGAGGTACCGGAGGAACCCACCGATCCGGTCCCTCCGCAGTCTGAGACTGACCCGGATCAAACACATGATACCCCAGAGATACCTTCCGAATCAGAGGATCCGGTAACTCCTGTGAAGCCGGAGGATTCTGATTCCACCGTACTACCCGGGGCGTCTGCACCGGAAACGCCCGGGACAGAGATCACAGAGCCGAAACAACCTGGGGGCGAGAACGAAGATGCCCCAACCTTGGAGCAAGAGGAAGAAAACGGCAGGGGAGAGTCTGCCGATCCCGCCCCCGGGACAGATTCCGACGAATAAGCGAAAAGGTGACCGGATCAACAGGAACTTGTAATATTATACTTTTATTTTGGTACATCATTTCTGATTTGCCATCCGAATCGTCATGTATAAGACCCCCTCCTCTGGTACATTAACCATGCCAAAGGAGGGGGTTCTTATACAGTAAACTGATGTCTGCTCAGACAAAACTACCAAAGGAATTGGTATCCACCAAAACAGCTTTGGTAATTTCTCTGAAATTTGACAAATTAGCAAATTAGCAATTTACAACTCTACCAAGATAAAGTATAATATGGCCACAAACCCGACAAGGGGGAAAGAGAGGGACAAATATGAAAATGAGAGTTGCAAAATTGGTTTCCGGCCTGCTTTTACTGTGTTGTCTGGCTGCCTGCGGAGGGGAGAAGACGCCCACTTCTGATCTGGACTATGTGAAGGAGAAGGGGACCTTGGTGGTGGGCATTACAGAATTTGAGCCCATGGACTATAAGAACAGCGATGGGGAGTGGATCGGCTTTGACGCTGATCTGGCCAAAGCCTTTGGGGAGAGCCTGGGGGTAGAGGTAGAGTTTCAGATCATCGCGGATTGGGATAATAAAGTGATGGAGTTGGACGGTAAAACGGTGGATGTGGTGTGGAACGGCATGACCCTGACCGACGACGTGCTCTCCGCTATGGAGTG
>JAGBDQ010000307.1 GCA_017937415.1 Oscillospiraceae bacterium | reverse complement strand
TATAGCCCTCGGCCTTGCACTCATCGGCCAGCTTCTTCACGGCCTCCTCATTCAGGTCCAGGGCGGCCACCTTGGCACCGGCCTGAGCCATGGCGCGGGCCATGTCGCCGCAGAGGACGCCGCCGGCGCCGGTGATGACGACCACTTTGCCGGTAAAGTCAATGTTCAGGGGAAGATTCATCATGGGAATCAAGTCCTTTCTAATTTTATATTGAAAGAAATATTTATTTTTTCTCCAGGGACAATCAGTTTTTCCCTTCCAGGCGGTCCAGGGCGTCCCAGACGCCCAGCATATACTGGATGCCCAGGGCGCGGTCGTACTTTCCGTAGCCGGGGCGGCACACGCCGGGGCCCTCCTCCCACAGCTGGCGGCCGTGGTCGGGACGGATGTAGCCCTCCCAGCCCGCGTCGTGGTAGGCCCGGAGGATCTCGATGATCCCGGTCTCGCCGCAGCAGTCCCGGTGGGCCGCCTCGGAGAAGGAGCCGTCGGGGAAATGGTGGATGTTGCGGATGTGGGCGAAGGCGATGCGGTCGGCGTGCTTGCGGACGATGGCGGCCACGTCGTTGTCCGGGTTGGCGTTCAGGGAGCCGGAGCACAGGGTGAGGCAGTTGTAGGGATCGTCCACCATTTTGAGGAAGCGGTCGATGGACTCGGCGTCCACCAGCAGGCGGGGCAGGCCGAAGATGTCCCAGGGGGGATCGTCCATGTGGACGGCCATCTTGACGTCGCACTCGTGGCAGGTGGGCATAATGGCCTCCAGGAAGTACTTAAAGTTCTCCCACAGCTTCTCCTTGGTCACAGGGGCGTAAGCCTTGAACAGCTCGTCCAGCTTGGCCATGCGCTCGGGCTCCCAGCCGGGGAAGGTCATGTTGTACTTCTCAGTGAAGGACATGATGTAGTCGGCCATGGCCCGGTAGTCCCCCTTGATCTCCTTGGGGTCGTAGAACAGGGCGGTGGAGCCGTCCCCCACGGGGTGGAAGAGGTCGGTGCGGGTCCAGTCGAAGATGGGCATGAAGTTGTAGCAGATCACCTTCACGCCGAACTTGCTCAGGTTGCGGATACACTGCTTGTAGTTCTCGATGAGCCCGTCCCGGGTGGGAAGACCGATCTTAATGTCGTCATGGACGTTGACCGACTCCACCACATCGCCGTTGAAGCCGTACTTATGCAGCTGGTCCATCACTTCCGCGATCTCTTCAGGCTGCCAGATCTCGCCGGGCATCTTGTTGTGAAGCGCCCAGACGATGCCGGTGACGCCGGGGATCTGCTTGATGTCGTTCAGGGTAACGGGGTCGTTCCCCTCGCCGTACCAGCGCCAGGTCATTTGCATAGGCATTTTTTAACCCTCCAATTTGAAATATCTGCGGGCATTGTTGTAGCAGATGTCCTGCACAAGGCCGCCCAGGGTCTCCATGTCGTTGGGGTACTCCCCGTTCTCCACCCACTTGCCGATGAGGTCGCACATAATGCGGCGGAAATAGGCGTGGCGGGTGTAGCTCAGGAAGGAGCGGGAGTCGGTAAGCATGCCCACGAAGTTGCCCAGGATGCCCAGGTGGGACAGGCTGGTCATCTGGTGGATCATGCCCGACTTGGTGTCGTTGAACCACCAGCCCGAGCCGTGCTGGATCTTGCCCGGGACCTCAGGGCCCTGGAAGGCACCCAGCATGGTGTCGATGAGCTCGTCCTCGCCGGGATTCAGGCTGTAGAGGATGGTCTTGGGCAGCTCATTGGTCTGATAGAGGTTGTCCAGCACATCGTAGAGGGCGCCGGCGCAGTTGACGTTGTTCATGCAGTCGAAGCCTGTGTCGGGGCCCAGCTTGGCCATCATGGCCGTGTTGGGGTTCCGGCGGCAGTTGTAGTGGATCTGCATGGCCCAGCCCATGCGGGCGTACTGCCTGGCGCAGAAGAGGAGCAGGTCGGTCTTGAAGCTCTCGAACTCCTCCACGGTGACCTTCTCCCCCTTCAGGCCCTTCTGGAAGATGGCCTCCAAAGCCTCGGGGGTGGCGGGACGGTAGGGAACGTAGTCCAGGCCGTGATCGGAGGCCCGGCAGCCGTTCTTGTCAAAGTGCTCCATCCGGGCCAGCAGCGCCTTCTTCATGTCCTCCAGGGACTTGATCTCCATGCCGGCGGCCTTGCCCAGGGAGGCGATGTACTCAGCCCAGCCGGGCTTTTCGATGTTCAGGCCCTTGTCAGGGCGGAAAGAGGGGCCCACCACGGTCTTGATGGTGGGGTCGGCGGCGATCTTGGCGTGCCATTCCAGGGAGTCGATGGGGTCGTCGGTGGTGCCCACGAAGGCCACGTTGCTCTTGGCAATAATGCCCCGGGCGCCCATGTCGGGCTCGCGAAGCTTGGCGTTGCAGAGGTCCCAGACCTCCTGGGCGGTGTCGCCGTTCAAAACGCCCTCATAGCCGAAGTAGGTCCGGAGCTCTAAGTGGCACCAGTGATACATGGGGTTGCCGATGGCCCGGGGGAGCGCCTCGGCGAACTTCTGGAATTTCTCCCGATGGCTGGCGTCCCCGGTGACGTATTTCTCCTCCACGCCGTTGGAGCGCATGAGGCGCCACTTGTAGTGGTCGCCCTCCAGCCAGACCTCAAAGAGGTCATTGAACTTCCGGTCCTCCCAGATCTCCTTGGGGCTCACGTGACAGTGGTAGTCGATGATGGGCATGGACTCCGCATAGTCGTGGTAGAGCCGCTTGGCGGTCTCGGTGGAGAGCAGGAAGTCCGCATCCATAAACGGTTTCATTCAGATTCCTCCCTTGCTTTCAGATATTTAGAATCCCCGGCCTTGGCCCGCAGGGTGCGGCCGGGGCAGATCACATTTTCAGAACCAGTCCCCAAAGCCCATTTTTACCAGGTTGTCGTGGCTGATCTTCAGGGACTCGAAGGGATCCCGGCCATAGCAGTCGTCCTGCTCCACCAGGAAGTACTCGCTGCCGCCTTGGAGTCCGGCCTTGATGCAGGCGGGAATGTCCAAAGTCCCCTCCCCCACCTCGGCAAACTGGACGATATTATTGTTCATGGCCCGGAGCGCGGCCATACCCTCGGGGGTTTTTATATCCACATTCTCAGGCACGCTCATGGCGGCGATCCGGTAATCCTTCAGGTGGAGCAGCCGGATCCGCCCGGCGCACCGGTTGATGAAGGTCACGGGATCCATGCCGCCCCGGTAGATCCAGTGGATGTCCAGCTCAAAGCCCAGCCGCCTGGTGTTCTCCCGGATAATGTCCAGCAGAAACTGGCCGTTGAAGCGGGCAAACTCGAAGTGATGGTTGTGGTAGTAGAGGTCGATGCCATCCTCCTTCAGCCGGCAGGCGTACTCGTCCGCCTTCTTGGCGAAGTCCAGAGAAGCCTCATAGCTGAACCGGGCCTCCATGGGCATGGCCCCGATGCGGAGCATATCGCAGTCCAGGGCCTTGCAGTCGTCCACGATCTTATCATACTTATCGGACAGGGACTCCATAAAGGGGGCCTGGGGCATGGGCGCCACCAGAGCGGTACAAGCAGCCACATTCATGCCCAGCTCGTCAATGGAGCGGCGGAAGCCCGCCACATTCTCCTTCGTCATGGGCACCTGGGAGATCTCAATGCAGTGATAGCCGATGTCAGTGAGCTTCTCCATGGATTCGTAGGCATCGAATCTTGGCATTTTATTGGGGGCGATGGTAGACATTTGGACGCCGATCAGGCCCTTTTCCGCCATGGGACATTCTCCTTTCCGGATCTTTTGTTTGAAAAGTCTCCAAGCTCCCCTCCCCCATTCGGGAGAGGGGAGCCGGAACAGATCTTTCTCTTAGAACCAGTCGCCGAAGCCCAGCTTCACCAGGTTGTCGTGGCTGATCTTCAGGGACTCGAAGGGATCCCGGCCGTAGCAGTCGTCCTGCTCCACCAGGAAGTACTCGGCGCCGCCGGCCAGTCCGGCCTCCATACAGGCCTTCACGGGCAGGCTGCCCTCGCCCACCTCGGCGAACTGGACGGTATCCTTGAACCCGCTCATAAACTTCATCATGGACTCCCGGTTGGTGGGATCCAGGCCACCCTCGGGAGCCTTCATCTCGCCGATGCGGTAATCCTTCAGGTGGAGCAGCCGGATGGAACCGGCGTACTTCTTGATGACCGCCACGGGGTCCTCGCCGCCCCGGTGGATCCAGTGGATGTCCAGCTCAAAGCCCATGTGGGGGGCGTTGGCCCGGATGATGTCCAGCAGATACTGACCGTCATACTTGACGAACTCCACGTGATGGTTGTGGTAGTAAAGGTCGATGCCCTCCTCCTTCAGCTTGAGGGCGATCTCCTCGGCCTCCTTGGCAAAGCCAACAGCCTTCTCATAGCTGCCCATGCAGGTCATGGGCAGCATGCCGATGCGGAGCATATCGCAGTCCAGAGCCTTGCAGTCGGCCACGATCTTCTTGAAGTCCTCAGGGTTGTTCAGGAATTCACCGGGCATACCGGGGACCATGGGGGCCACCGAGGCGGTACAGGAGGAAACGTTCATACCCAGCTCGTCAATGGAGCGGCGGAAGCCGGCCACATTCTCGGCAGTCATGGGCACCTGAGAGATCTCAATGCAGTGATAGCCGATATCGGTGAGCTTCTTCATGGACTCGAACGCGTCGAAATGGGGCATCTTGGCGGGGGCGATGGTACTCATCTGAACACCGATCAAACCTTTGTTGGCCATGGGAATACACTCCTTAATTTTTATTTTTGGATCTTACAGCACGTCGATGAGCTTGTCTTCCTTGGCGGAGGTGAAGATGGTCTCCATCAAGCGGATGACCATGACGGCGTCCCGGACGTGAATGTAATCATCCCCGCCGGTCTCCACCGCCTTGCGGAACCGCTCCACCATTCTGGTGTGGGAGGCGCCGTAGTAGAACTTGATCCCCTCCAGCCGGGGAGCCTTGCAGACCACCTCCCGGGAGGAGTCGGGGTTGATCTTGTAGAGGGTGTTGTCCTCGATGTGGAAAACTCCCTTTTCCAGAGCTACCCGGATCTGGACCGACTCGTTGGTCCAGTTGTTGTTGGTGGCGAAGAAGAGGCCCTTGGCCCCGTTTGCAAACTCCATCCGGGCCACCACGTCACCCTCCACCTCGATGCCGTAGTCATTGAGCTGGCCCACCACAGCATGGATCTTGGACACATCCCCAGCCAGATAATACATCAGGTCCAGGGTGTGAAGGGACTGGTTGATCATGCTGCCGCCGCCGGCCTTCTCCCAGGTGCCCCGCCAGGGCTTCTGGGAATAATACTCCGGGTTACGGTACCAGGGCACAAAGCCCCGGATGCCGGTGACCTTGCCGTACTCTCCCGAGTCGATGATCCGCTTGAGCTCCTCGGTGGTCTCGTTCATCCGGTTCTGCAGGCAGATGCCGATCTTCACCTCGGGGTGGGCGGCCTCCAAAGCGGCAAACTCTTCGGCCTGGGCGATGTTCAGGGCCACAGGCTTCTCACAGAACACGTTGACCCCCATCTCCGCCAGGTCCTTGGCCACGGGATAGTGGAGATAGTGGGGCAGGCAGATATGCGCCACATCGGGCTTTTCCGCTTTCACCATCTCTTTGTAATCCGTGTAGAAGGGCACCCCCTCAGGGGCCTGGCTCTTCAGGGCGGGATCCACGTCACATACCGCCACCAGCTTGATCTCCGGGTTGGAGGCAATGGCATCCAGGTGAACAACGGAAATCGTCCCTAAACCAATGATCGCGGCTTTTATCATTTGGCTTCACCTCTAAATTCCTCTTCTCCCCCCGCCAAAAGGCAGGGGGAGAAGATCAGTTTCAAAAATCACTCCCGGGTGGGGAACTTGCCTTCCTTGGCGATGAGCTTATCCAGCTCGCGGGCGTACTCCTCGGGGTCGCAGGGATTGGGGACCTCGCGGCCGGTCCAGGCGGAGAGCTGGGAAGCGTTGGCCAGGTTCACGCCGTTGATGCCGTCCGAGCCGGGAGCCAGCAGGGGGCTGCCGGTCAGGCAGTGGAGCGCGAAGTTCTCCATGACGGTGCTGTGCTGGAAGCCCCAGCCGTCGGTGTTCTCGAAGGTCTCCACATCGTAGAGGCCGCCGCCCGAGTTGCCCCGGGTGAGCATAGCCACGGAACGCATATCCATGGTGGCGTTCAGCACATCCTCGGTGACGTGCTTGCCATCCTTGGTGTAGCGGTAGACGGTAGCGGTCTTGGAGTTGTCCACCACGATCTTGCCGCCGTCCAGGTCGATCTCCAGGCGGTCGGTGCCCATGGCGTCGTGGGTACAGGTGGTGAAGGTGCCGATGGCGCCGTTGGCGAAGGTGACGGTCATGGTGACCTCGTTCTCCACGTCGATGTCACGGTGGCAGCCGTTGATGTTCTTGGAGTAGACCTTCACGGGCACGCCGCAGATCCACTGCCACAGATCCAGCTGATGGGGAGCCTGGTTGACCAGGACGCCGCCGCCTTCGCCGCCCCAGGTGGCACGCCAGGCGCTCTGCTGATAGTAGCTGTCGGGACGCCACCAGGAGTTGATCATCCACTGGCTGCGGCGGATCTCACCCAGCTCGCCGGAGGCCACGATCTCCTTGACCTTCTGATAGAGCTTGTTGGTGCGCTGGTTGAACATGATGCCGAAGGCCACATCGGGATGGGCGGCGGCGCAGGCGTTCATGGCCATAACGTCCTTGGCCCGGACACCAGCGGGCTTCTCCACCAGCACGTTCATGCCATGCTCCAGGCAGTAGATGGCGATCTCATGGTGCAGGTAGTGGGGAACGGTGGTGATGACGGCGTCCACGTTGCCCGAAGCCACCATCTCCTTCCAGTCCTTGTAGAAGGGGATCTCAGGATACTTCTCCTTGCACATCTTCTCCTTCTCGGGGTCGATGTCGCACAGGGCGCCCAGAGCGCAGTGGGGGGGGATCTCAGGGGCGGGCATGCCGGGGAAGCCCATGCCCTTGCCGGTCAGAATTCCCGCGTAGGAACCTCCCTGCGCGCCGATGCCGATGAGGCCGAAACGAATCTTGTTTTCCATGATGTACTGCTCCTTTCAAAATAATGATTTTGGGGTTTTCTTTGCTGTATGTAAACTTTTTATTGCTCACAAATTCGGTTTGGCTCAGATCTGAGCCAGAATGCCCTGCAGGGCCTCGTACTGGATCCGGTAGCCGTCGGCGCCGTCCTTGGCCTTGTTCTCCTTGATGACGTCGGTGGCCGCCTTCTGCTCCAGGGACTGGAGAGCGTCAAAGAGGACCAGGTGGGGCTCCAAGGTGAGGAAGCCCTGATAGCCCTCCTCTTTGATGGCCTTCTTCAGCAGCTCGGGGATGTGGCCGTCGCCGGTGCCGCAGACCACGTTCTCGTTGTTGCCGGCCACGGCGTCCTTGATATGAATGTATGCCACATACTCGTGAAGCATGTCCCAGGCCCGGAAGGTATCCTCCCCGCACTGGACAAAGTTGGCGAAGTCGAAGATGGCCCGGAAGTGGGGGCTGCCCACCTCCTTCAAAATGGTGAGGCACCGGTCAGCCACATCGCCGTAGATGTCCTTTTCATTCTCGTGAAGGAGGATCACGTCGTACTGCCGCGCGACCTTCTCGTAGCCCTTCAGCTTCTCAATGACGGTGTCCCGGTACTGCTCAGGGTCCTGCCCCTCGGGGATAAAGAAGCTGAAAATGCGGATGTACCGGCAGGAGAGCAGCTTGCAGATCCTGCACAGCCGCTCCAGCTTCTGGAGCTGGTCCTGATAGGCAGCCTCGTCGTCCACATTGATCTTGCCGATGGGGCTTCCCAGGGAGGAGACCTCCACACCGGCGGCCTTCAGCCGGGGCAGGAGCTTTTCCACCACCTCTTCCGGCGTGTAGTCCGCCACGTTCTTCCCGTCGGCGCTGCGCAGGGAGATGTGCTTCATCCCCAGGCGAGTCACCGTGGCGAGCTGAACATCGAAATCATTGCTGATCTCGTCGGCGAACCCGGAAATCCAAATTCCGTCCATAAAATTCCTCCTTCTTCCGTTGTATTACTTAACCAAATAGCTCCCCTCCCCAAGGAGGGTTTCTATCGCTATTGAACAGTATAACATATTTTTTTCACAATAGAGATTGTAAAAATTGCTTGACAGATTGTAAAAGTTGCTATAAACTGAGGATGTCCCCTTTAAAGAGGTTTCGACGGTCCGTTAGACCGATGCTCCAGTCCCCACTTGTCCGGCCCGTTGGAAAGGAGATGCGTTCATGACCCAGCCCTTTGACCCCAGGCAGCACATGCTGGCCCAGAGCTTTGAGATCTTCCACTACTGTGACTCCAAGCTGGACAATGTGGAGCTCCATCACCACGACTTTTTTGAGATCTATCTCTTTTTGAGCGGCAACGTGGACTACTCCATCGAGAGCCGCATTTACCACCTTCTGCCCGGGGACATGCTGCTCATCAGCCCCCTGGAGCTTCACCAGCCCCGGATCACCCAGGAGGTCACCCCGCCTTACGAGCGGATCGTTCTCTGGATCAATAAGGCCTTTCTCAACCAGTTTTCCTCCCCCCAGACCAGCCTGACCTCCTGCTTTGACTCCAACGATCCCCACCACACCAACCTGCTCCGGTTCAGCCCCTCCCAGCGGGAGGTCATTCAGAACCTGATGCTCCAGCTTATCAACGAGGCCGGAAACCGGAGTTACGGCGGGGACCTGGTGTCCATGAGCATTCTCATGCAGCTTCTGGTGGAGATCAACCGGGTGGCTCAGACCACCATCCCCAAGTACGAGTCGGGAGACAAGGCCGCCATGCTGGTTTCCAACGTGCTGGACTACATCAATGAACACTACAACGAAGAGCTCTCTCTGGACACCATCGCCAACAAATTCTTTATCAGCAAATATCACCTGTCCCATGAGTTCAACCGTCTGGTGGGAACCAGCGTCTACCGCTACATTGTCCAAAAGCGGTTGGTTATAGCCAAGCAGATGCTCTCAGACGGGGTCCCCCCCACCGACGCTTACCAGCACTGCGGCTTTAAGGATTACGCAAATTTCTACCGGGCCTTCAAGAATACATACGACATCAACCCCAAGAAATTTGCCGAGATCTCCCAGGGGGACCTGAACCCCTGGCAGCAAAGCTGACCATAAAAACGAGAGAAGGGACGGCCGTCTGGCCGTCCCTTTCCCTATTCAGGCTCCCTGAAAGAGAGTATTGGTTCATCACACGGTTGGGAACGTCATTGGCCTTCGGCCAACGACCGTTCCGGCAGCGGCGAAGCCGCTGCCTCCATCCCCTCCTGGGCGTAGTACTGGGCCTGGGCGTGCCAGAGCTCGTGGTACTTACCGTTTTCGTTGGAAAGCAGTTCCTCATGTCCCCCCTGCTGGACCACCGCCCCGTGGTCAAAGACGGCGATCTCGTCGCAGAACTTGCAGGAGGACAGCCGGTGGGAAATGTAGACCGCCGTCCGGTCCCCGGCGATCTGGTCAAATTTGGAGTAAATTTCCGCCTCAGCCAGGGGGTCCAGGGCCGCCGTAGGCTCATCCAGAATGATGAAGGGGGCGTCCTTGTAGAGTGCCCGGGCGATGGCGATCTTCTGAGCCTCGCCCCCCGACACCTCCACCCCCTCCTTGTCCAGTTCCTTGTAGAGGTAGGTGTCCAGCCCCTTGGGCATTTCGGCCAAACGGTCACCGAACCCGGCGTCAATGAGGGCCTTTTCCGCCCGGGCCCGGTCGTACTCCATGGTCCCGGCCACATTGTTCCCCAGGGGCTGGGCGATGAGCTGGAAGTCCTGAAAAACCACCGAAAAGATATTCATATAGTCCCGGTAGTCGTATTTGCGGATGTCGATGCCGTTCAGGAGAATTTGTCCCTCGGTGGGGTCGTAGAGGCGGCAGAGGAGCTTGATGAAGGTGGTCTTCCCGCTGCCGTTCTCCCCCACCACCGCCAGCCGCCGGCCCACCTGGAACTTCATGTTTACGTGCCGCAGGGCCCAGATTTCGGTGTTGGGGTATTTAAAGGACACGTCCCGGAACTCCACCTCGTACTGCCGGTCAGCCCGCTTCTCGGTGGTAAGGGAGCCCTGGTACATGGAATGGGGAATGTCCAAAAAGGAGAAGATCAGCTCCATGGTGTCGGCGTTGCCTTGCAGCTCCCCCGGTATAGACAGCAGGGAGGAAATATTCCGGGACAAGGCCGTAACGGCGCTGACATACTGGGTCACATAGCCCACCCCGAAGGCTCCGGCCCAGGCCTTCAGACAGGTAAAGAGATAGACAAAGCCTGTGAGCACCGCCGACAGACTGGCCGAAAAGCCGCCGTACCACGATCCTGGCTTCACCACTTTTTTCTCATAGGGGCCGCCATAGGAGAAAGTTTTATTCTCTCTCATATAGTGCCGAACGACCTTCACCTGATGATAAAGCCGCATATCTACCGAAGCTTTCCTTCTGGTACCGATAAACGCAAAAGCAGAAAAGAAATTGTTCCCCAAATTGCCCTCGTCGTTCATATTCAGAAACAGACTGTTCTGCCTGCCATTCAGATAACCGGATACCAGTGTCACAAGCAGGATCACCCCCAACACCGCCGCCAAAAACAGAGGGCTGTTAAGGAAGGAGAGGGGACTGCCTTGGGACACCGGGGTGGTAAAGAGGCTCACCGTCAGGGCCAGAGCGCCCAAGGCGCCCGCGGTATTGGATACCAGCTTGCAGACAGCGATGCGAAGTGTGTAAAATCCAAGCCCGGCATAATTTTGACTGGCTGTAATGGTTGCCAGCTTCTCTTTATTTTCCTGATTGTCCACATCGGCAAAGTCCATGGTAAAAAGCTTTTTCACGTAGGGCCCCAAGTCCTCCCGCACCGAAGTGATCTTATCCAAAGCTGCCGCCCACTGATTGAGCCCATATCGGAGCAATCCCAAAAGGATTTCTGTCACAAGCGTGAGGATCACCCAATATCTCAGCTCCTCCGGGCGGCGCAGCCCGGCGAGCTCGTTGATGATCCGGGCGGAGAGCCAGATGGTCACATAGGGGGTCAGCGCCCCCACGACCCCGTTGCTGACCTGTGAGATAAAAAAGTGGGGTGATGTCTCATGCAGCACCTTGACCCCCCGCCAGTGGAGCCGAAGGACTTCCTTCCATGAGCGTTTTTTTGTCTCCTTTTCCATCAGAAATCCTTCCCTTCCCGATAGTATCGGCTCTGGACCTCAAAGAGTTTAGCATACTCCCCGCCCTTGGCCAAGAGCTGGTCATGGGTCCCCTCCTCCAGTACGGTGCCATTCCCCAGGAAGAGGATCCGGTCACAGAACCGGGTGGAGGCCAGCCGGTGGGAGATAAACACCGAGGTCCTGCCTTGGGTCATGTCGCTGTACTTCATGTAAATGTCGTTCTCCGCGATAGGGTCCAGGGCGGCGGTGGGCTCATCCAGCAGGAGCACCGGGCCGTTTTTGTAGAGGGCCCGGGCCAGCATGAGCCGCTGGGTCTCGCCCCCCGAGAAAAGGATGCCGTCCTTGTACACCTTCCGCCCCACCGGGGTCTCCAGCCCCTTGGGCAGGCTCTGGATCTTCTCGGCCAGTCCCGCCTTTTCGATGCAATCCCTCACCCGGTCAAAATCGATATTTTCATAGTCCTGGGCCACATTTTCGGCCACCGACATATCCAGCACGGAAAAGTCCTGAAACACAGCCGAAAAGAGGGTATAGTATTCCTGGCGGTCAAACTCCCGCACATCCGTCCCGTTGAGGAGCACCCGCCCCTGGGTGGGGTCCAGCAGACCGCAGAATAGCTTTACAAGAGTGGTCTTGCCTGCCCCGTTCAGGCCCACCACGGCCACTTTCTCTCCGGGATGGAGGGTGAGGGAAATGTTTTTGATGGTGTCTTCCTTCGCCTCTGGGTAACGGTAGGACACATTTTCCAGCTTCAGCTCATAGGTCTCGGCCTCCGGGATAGGAATGCCCCCTTCAAACCGGAAGGGCTCGGGCCAGTCCAAAAACTCCCGGACGTTGGAAATTTCCATGCTTTCGGTATGGAGAGTGATGAGCTGCTTCAAAATACCTGTGATCCAGGCAGTAAAGCCGCTGAAGGCGGAAAAATAAAGGAGAAATTCCGCCGCCGAGAGGCCTCCCGCCAGGGCCATACGAATGAGGTAAAAATAGGCGATGCCGTTCCGGGCGAAGGTAAAGGCCACATCGGCCAGATTCCCCAAAAACAGGACCTTGGCCTTTCGGATCAAAAAGCGATCCCCCAGAGCCATGGCCTTGTCATAGAGCTCGATGAGCCAGTCCCCTAAGCCAAAAATGCGGATATCCTTGGCCAGTTCAAGGTTTTTAGCCGTCCTGTTGACATAGTTGACCTCATTGTTGACTTTCTTCCTCTCCTCCTTGTGGCGGTTGGACCATTCCGAGGTCCAGCGGGAGATAAAAAACCCGGCGGTGCTGGTCGCCAGAACCACCAGCAGAAGCACCGGCTCCAAGTTGGACAGGAGGGCCAGATAGATCACGAACCCCGCCACATTCTCCAAAATGGCCGAAAGGGTTTTCCAGATGTGCTCAGAAGCCGCCCAGTTGGACATGGTCGCCTCAAACGCCAAGGACTCCGCCTCATCGAATTTGGTGCTCAGCCGGTTTGGATAGGAGGTGACACAGCTCTTCTGATTGAGCAGATCAATGACCTCCATCCTGACCTCAATAGGGCCGATTTGGAAACGTGCTCCCACAAAGGCCTGCAGTCCCAGCAGAAGGAACAGGGCCGCCGTAAAGAAAAGAATGGTCCCAAGCAGCTCCTCCAAGGGGGCCGCGGTCTCCACCTTCCCCAGTATGGCCGGAGCCACGAAAAGCTGCGCTAAGTTGAGGGCCACGGCGATCATGGGGATCAGCAGGGCGACCCACAGCACGCTTCTGTCCTTCTTCCAAGCCAGCGAGATCATCCAGCCTACCGTCTGGAACTCGTTGTACTTTGGCTTCTTCTTTTTTTCTTTGTCGTTCATAGCGTTCACCTTCCTTGTGATGCTACCATACCATAAAAATCCGTCCCCGGGGAATTCCGGGGACGAATCGTTGTTTTTGGGTGACGAATTGCAAAACGAGGGCTGTCAGGCTACAAAGCGGGCTGGACGCAAATTCGCTTTCCCTACGACTCGGGCTGGTCTGCAAACCCCTTTGGGGTTTGCCGCTCGCCCTCGCTCCGGTCCAAGCTCATTTGCAGTCCGCTTTTCCGCCCTTCATTCCTGCGGTATCAATATCTCGGTGGTAAAAGCCCCCTCCTCGCTGTTGCGGCGGAGATAGCCCTCCAGCCGCTCCACGATGGCGTCGATGCGGACCAGGCCAAAGCCGTGGCCCTCCCCCTTGGAGGTGCGGAACACTTTGCCCGTCTTATTGAGCTTGCCCCCTGCGGTAAAGTTGGTGAAGGAGATGTAAAGCTGGGTGCCCTTCATATCCATATAGACCCGAATGAGCCGCTCCCCCTCAGGGAGCTTCATACTGGCCTCGATGGCGTTGTCAAAGAGGTTGCCGATGATGCAGCACAGGTCCAGTTCGGACATTTTCAGCTGCACCGGGATGTGGGCGTCCACCCTCACCGGGATGTTCCTTGCCTTGGCCAGGGATATCTTGCTGTTCAGGATGGCGTCGGCCATGGAATTGCCCGTCTTCACCACCGTATCTACCGTGTTCAGATCCACGTCCAGCATATCCAGATACTTCTTAATGGCCTCCAGGTCCCCCTGGGCGGCGTAGGCCTTCATGGTCTGGATGTGGTTGCGGTAATCGTGCCGCCAGCCCCGGGTCTGGCGGTACATATTCTCCACCTCCTGATAGTGGGTCTCGATCAGCTCCCGCTGATAGGCCGCCAGGCGTTTGTCCACCTGTTTGGAAAAGAAGCTCATAATCTCACTCCCGGTCAATGATGGCCCGGTTCAGGGTCTCAAACCCGCCCCGGGGCAATGGCAGAAGGGTCCCGTCGGTGAGGGCCGCCTGGGTCTTGGTGACCCGGCGGACCTTGTCCAGGTTGACGAGCAGGGACCTCCCCACCCGGCAGAACCGCTGGTCCAGCTCCCGCTCGAACTCCCCCAAGGTCCGCTTCACGGTGTACTCCTCCCCGGCGAACAGGGTCACATAGTTCTGCCGGACCTCCAGGTACCGAAGCTCCCGGAAGGGGATGCGGACCATCTCCCCGGAGAGTTCCAGATTCAGGTGCCGCTCGCTCTCCCCTTTCTTCACCAGGGCCCGGTCCAGCACCGTGAAGAGCTTGTTTTTGTCCACCGGCTTCATCAGGTAGTGAAGGGCGGCCACTTCATAGCCCTCGGCAATGTAGTCCGAGTAGCCGGTGACAAAGATGATCTGCACGGTCTCGTTCTCCCGGCGGATCTGCCGGGCCATGGTGACTCCGTCCATCTTCCCCATCTCGATGTCCAGCAGGAGGATGTCAAAGTCCTTGTCCTCGGCGTAGTGGAACAAAAACGCCTCCGCCGAGGGGAAGGTCTCCAGGCGGAGGGAGAGCTCCCGCTCTCCGGCCCAGGTCCTGGTCAGTTCGGTCATAAGGGCCACGGCGGCGGGGTCGTCGTCACAGATGGCAATGCGGCAGGGCATGGCGCTTCCTCCTCTCCAGTGGTTTTGTGCACAAATCCGCTCACTTTGTCCCTATTATACTCAAATATTTTTTCTATTGCAAGGGTCAAGAGGCCTTTCCCCACAGGCGCAAAAAGGGACGGCCAACAGGCCGTCCCGTTGAAGGTCCTCTTGATTTTGGCTTACTCTTCCGTCTTTGGCTTGCTTTCGGTCTTTTTCTGCTCCGTCTTTTCCGCCTCTGCCCGCTCCTCGGTCTCCTCTTCCTCCTCCGCTTCCTTTTTCTTCTTCCGCTTCAGCTTGGAGAGGATGGTACACAGGATAATGCTCAGCTCGTAGAGGCCGATCATGGGGACAGCCACCATGACCTGAGAGACAATATCCGGCGGCGTGATCACAGCGGCCACGAAGAAGATGATCACGATGACAAACCAGCGGCCCTTCTTCATCCACTCCACCTTCACAAGCCCCAGCTGGGTGAGCATCACCGACAGGACCGGCAGCTCAAAGACGATGCCGAAGATCATGAACATGGTGAGCAGGAAGGTGATGTAGTTGGCCACCGTGATGGAGGCCGCGATCTCGGTGCCGGCGCTCACCCCGATGAGGAATTCCAGCATAAAGGGGAGCATGATCTTATAGGCAAAGTACACGCCAACCAGGAAACAGACCAGCCCAAAGGTCACCGCCAGCACGAAGACCAGGTTCTCCTTCTTTTTCAGCCCCGGCCGCACAAAGGCCCAGATCTGGTAAAGAAGGACCGGGAAAGTAATGCACACCGAGGCAAGGAGAGAGATGGAAAAGTGCTGCATCAGCAGCTCCTGGGGCGCCACATAGATGTACTGGTAGCCGTAGGCCTTGCCCATATCGGTCAAAAATTCCACCAGCTGGGGGGCATAGTTCAGACACACCAAAAAGGCAGCCACCAGACAAACCACGCAGATCGCCACTCGGTTGCGCAGCTCTTTCAAATGGCCCGACAGGGCCATTTGATCCTTATTCTCCTGCTTTTTCTTGCGCTTTGCCATGGTTTATTCTTCCCAGGGCTCCTCAGACTTCTTGGCCTTCTTCTCGGCCTTGGGCTCATCCTCGTCCTCGTCAGAGGCCATGCCGGCCCGCAGGTTCTTCACGCTCTTGCCGATCATCTTGGCCAGCTTGGGGATCTGGGTGGGTCCAAAGATGACCACCACAACCAGAAGAATAATAAGCAATTCCGTCGTTCCCAGTCTCATTTTCGTATCCTCCTAAAATTCTATGTAGTTTTTGGCGCCCAGCGCCAAACGAGCTTACCTGTTTTCAGGCTTCCTCCGCCTTCTCCTCCTGAGAGGCGGCGACCGCCGCGGGCTCCTCAGTAGGGGCCTCGGGCTCTGCGGCACTTTCGGCGGCAGGGGCCTCGGGCTGGACCTCTCCGGCCGCTTCGTCTGCCGGCGCTTCTGCGGGAGCTTCGGCTTCGACCTCCCCGGCCGTTTCGGCCGCAGGCTCCGACTCGGGAGCTTCGGCCTCGGCCTTCTCAGGCTCGGGCTTCTTTTCCGGCTTGGTGGGTTTGGTCAGGCCGTCAAAGGACTTCTTGATCTCGTTGACGCTGCCCGTGACCTCGTCCTTCAGCTCGGTGATGGGCTCCATGGCCTCCTTCAGGGGCTTCTGGGCCTCCTCCAGGGGCTCGATCACGCTCTCCCGGATCTCCTTGGTGGCTTCGTCAGAAAACTTGCGGAACTCCCGCAGGCCTTCTCCCAGCTTCCGTGCGAAGGAGGGCAGTTTGTCCGGCCCGATCACAAGCAGAAGAACCGCCAGAATGACCAGGATCTCTCCAAATCCAAGTTTCAAATGATCTCTCCCCTTTTCTTCTCCCTATGAGAAGGCTTTGTCAGGCCCTTATCAAGTCAATATCATACCTGATTTTTTTGAACTTTGCAACCCTTATTGGCGAAAAACTAAAAACAAACCGTATTTTACATATGAAAAAATACGGTTTGTTTTGTGAATTTTCTTCCTTTGTTCCGGGCTTTTTTACAGGTCCACGGTGATCCTGTGGGCTCGGGAAATGCTTTCCCCGGGCTGCAGGACCACGGCGCCGGGACGCCGGGCCAGGTCATGGCCGGGACCCACGGCCCCGGTCCAGGGCTCAATGCACACGAACTCCTGACAGCCCTTGGGACTCCAGAGAAGCACAAAGCCAAAGTCCCCGGTATCCACCCGCAGGGCCTTTCCGGTCCCCTTCTCCTCCACCTGGAGCCAGGTGGAGCTTAAGCCGGGGAAGCAGAAGCTGTCGTTGTCAAAGACGTGACCGTCCAGGGTGAAGGTATCACTGCCGTCCGGAGCCTCAGGCTTCTCAAAGCGGATGATATAGTCGGAATAGGCCTTCCCCGGGGTGAAAGGACAGCGGAGCCCGGCATGGAAGCCCAACTGAGCCGGCATGGGGCGGCTGTCCAGGTTGGTGCCGGTACAGACGGTCTCCACCACATTTCCCTTCAGGGTATGGCAGGTCTCAAAAGAAAATTTCCAGGGAAATTTTTCCCCGTCTCCCGGCCAGTCCAGGCGGAAGGTGATACTGTCCTTCTCCTGCTTTACCAGGGTGTGCTCCATATCCCGGTTAAAGCCGTGCTGGGGCAGATCCTCATAGCGTCTGCCCTCAAACTCAAACCAGTTGTCCTCCACCCGGCCGCACCAGGGGAAAAGCACCGGTGCCCGGCGGGCCCATACCTGGGGCTTGCCGTCCCACAGCAGAGGGGCCGCAGGATCCTCCTTCCGGCGGAGATCCCACAGCTCGGCGCCGTGGCTCTCCACCGTCAGAGTCAGCAGTTCGTTCTCAAGGGTGTATTCCATAAAAACGTCCTCCTTTTTATGAGGGCAAACAGGCCCGAATACCACGAATCGCACCCCGAGAGGTGCGATCCGCATGGTGTTTTACTCAGTTTAGACCAGCTGAATGATGGCCATTTCGGCGGCGTCACCACGGCGGGGGCCAATGCGGACCACCCGGGTGTAACCGCCCTGACGGTCGGCATACTTGGGGCCGATCTGGTCAAAGAGCTTCTTGGCCACATCCTCCTTGGTCAGGAAGCTGAGGGCCTGACGGTAAGCGGCCAGGTCATTCTTCTTTGCCAGAGTGATCATCTTCTCGCACAGAGGAGCGACCTCCTTGGCGCGGGAGACGGTGGTCTTGATCTGACCCTCCTCCAGCAGATAAGTGGTCATGGCGCGAAGCATGGCCATACGCTGATCGGTGGGCTTTCCCAGTTTACGAATCGCGGGCATTTTCTCTCACTCCTTCCGGCGTGTTATCAGTTGTTGTCTTCGTTGGAGAGGCTCAGGCCCATCATGGCCAGCTTGTTGATGACCTCTTCCAGACTCTTCCGGCCCAGGTTCCGGACCTTCATCATCTCGTCCTGGGTCTTGGAGATCAGATCCTCTACCGTGTTGATCCCGGCGCGCTTCAGACAGTTGAAGGAGCGCACGCTGAGATCCAGCTCCTCAATGGTGAGCTCCAGCACCTTGTCCCGCTGGGTCTCGGCCTTCTCCACTACGGTGGAGGTGGAGCCCATGGTCTCGCTGAGATCGGTAAAGAGGAGGAAGTGATCCACCAGGATCCGGGCGCCCAGGGAAACAGCGTCCCGGGCGTCGATGGTACCGTTGGTCCAGACCTCCAGGGTCAGCTTGTCAAAGTCGGTCCGGTCGCCCACACGGGTGTTTTCCACCGTGTAGTTGACCTTCCGCACCGGGGTATAGACCGAATCCACGGGAATGGTCCCGATGACGGTCTGGGCGGTCTTGTTCCGCTCGGCGGGATCATAGCCCCGGCCGTGGGACAGGGTCAGCTCCATATTCAGGCTGGCCCCGGGGCCCAGAGTAGCGATGTGAAGATCGGGATTGAGGATCTCCACCTCGCCGTCGGCCTTGATGTCTCCGGCGGTGACCTCGCACTCGCCGGTGGCCTCAATGTAGACCGTCTTGACCTCCTCAGTGTGGAGCTTGGCAATGATGGCCTTCACGTTGAGGACGATCTCGGTCACATCTTCCTTCACACCGGGGATGGTGGAAAACTCATGCTGCACGCCGGCGATCTTGATGCTGGTCACCGCGGTGCCGGGCAGGGAGGACAGGAGGACTCTTCTCAGGGCGTTGCCCAGAGTGATGCCGTAGCCGCGCTCCAGGGGTTCCACCACATATTTGCCATAACTGGCGTCACCATTATCTTCACAGTCGATTCGAGGCTTTTCAATTTCAACCATAGATTACGATTACCCTCCTTACTTTGGGCGTGCGGCCTCATGCCGCCGCCTGATCGGTTACTTTCCTTAGGACGAGGGTAAGGCTTATTTGGAGTACAACTCGACGATGAGGTGCTCCTCGATGGGAAGGTCGATGTCCTCCCGGGCGGGCAGCTTGGTGACAGTGCCCTTGAGGGTGTTCTTCTCCTTCTCCAGCCACTGGGGCACGTTGACGATGATGGCGTCCTCGCCCACAAAGCGCTTGAACTTCACGCTCTGACGGCTCTGCTCCTTGACCTCGATCACGTCGCCCACCTTCACCAGGTAGGAGGGGATGTTGACCTTCTTACCGTTAACGGTGAAGTGGCCATGGTTCACCAGCTGACGGGCCTCACGGCGGGTCATGGCAAAGCCCAGACGGTACACCACGTTGTCCAGACGGCGCTCCACCAGCACCAGCAGATTCTCGCCGGTCTCGCCGGGCATCCGCATGGCCTTCTCGTAGTAGGAGTGGAACTGCTTCTCCAGAATGCCGTAGACGAACTTGACCTTCTGCTTCTCCTGGAGCTGGGTGGCATACTCGCTCTGCTTACGGCGCACATTGGCCTTGGGCTTGCGGTTGGTGGTCTTCTTATCATAGCCCATAGCGGCGGGGGAGATCCCCAGCGCTTTACAACGCTTGGCAATGGGCTGCATATTCTTAGCCATATTGGTTTCTCCTCCTTCTTACACTCTGCGGCGCTTGGGCGGACGGCAGCCATTGTGGGGAACGGGGGTCACGTCCTTGATGAGAGTAACCTCCAGACCCACGCCCTGAAGGGCGCGGATGGCGGCCTCACGGCCCTGGCCGGGGCCCTTCACGTAGACCTCAACGGTCTTGAGCCCGTGCTCCATGGCGGCCTTGGCGGCCGTCTCGGCAGCGGTCTGAGCGGCAAAGGGGGTAGATTTCCGGGAGCCCCGGAAGCCCATCTCGCCGGAGGACGCCCAGGAAAGGGCGTTGCCCTGCATATCGGTGCAGGTCACCATGGTGTTGTTGAAGGAGGAGCGGATATGCACCTGGCCCTTTTCAACATTCTTCTTTTCGCGGCGCCGACGCACCACTTTCTTCGCTTGTGCCATTGCTTATCCCTCCTTACTTCTTCTTGTTGGCGACGGTACGCTTCGGACCCTTACGGGTACGGGCGTTGGTCTTGGTCCTCTGGCCCCGGACGGGCAGGCCCTT
>JAGBDQ010000306.1 GCA_017937415.1 Oscillospiraceae bacterium | reverse complement strand
GTGGTTGACGCCGAAGACGATGGTGGGCAGGTCGTTGCCGGCGGGGGCGGAGATGACCACCTTACGGGCGCCGGCATTGATGTGGGCCTGGGCCTTCTCCTTGGAGGTGTAGAAGCCGGTGCACTCCAGCACCACGTCCACGCCCAGCTTGCCCCAGGGGCACTGGGAGGCGTCGGCCAGCTTGTAGATGGTGATCTTCTTGCCGTCCACCACGATATAGTTGTCCTCGCCCTCACCCTCGTTGTAGGTGACGGTGTGGTTGCGGGCGTAGTTGCCCTGGGCGGTGTCGTACTTCAGCAGGTGGGCCAGCATCTTGGAGCTGGTCAGATCGTTGATGGCTACGATCTCGTACCCCTCGGCGCCGAACATCTGGCGGAAAGCCAGACGGCCGATCCGGCCGAAACCATTGATTGCTACTTTGATGCTCATGATTCATTACTCCTTTGTTATTAAGATAACGAGTACTGCCGACTTCATATTATAAACCTCTTTTCTCAAATATGGAAGAGGAAAAACGAAAAAAAGAGGAAAATTTTTTACGGTTTTTACAATGTCTTTTTTGCGTTTTCGACAAGAACCGACTTTTTTTGACAAAAGGTGTTGTCCCGGGGAGCAGGATTTGCTATACTGGAATATACTGTTATGAAAAATTGTTCCTTTCCGGCACAATCTAAGCAGGGCACACAAAAAAGGAGGCGGCAGCATGGAGAAAGAGACCGGGGAAAAGCTGATCCGGGAATTGCGGGAGCAGGTCAACGACCTGCTGGCAGCCGCCCAGCTTTTGACGCCTCTGGTGCGGGAACAGGGAAATGAGAGGGACGCGGCCACCCTTGCCGCTCTGCACAAGAGCCTTTACTGCATGGTCCGCACGGTGGAACACATGGAACTCTGCCGGGAGGAGAAGCCCGCCTTCCTTCCCCGGGTCATGGATCTGGCCGGCCTGTGCCGGGAGATCGGCCGGAAGGTGGAGTCCCTGTCCAGGTCCATGGAGATCTCTTTCACCTGGGAGATCGAGAAAGAGGGGGTCCTCATTCTGGGGGACGACTTCCTGCTGGAGACCGCCATTCTGAATCTGATCAGCAACGCCGCCGCGGCGGCGGGCCAGGGGGGAACGGTCTCCCTGAGCTGCAAGCCTGTGGGGGACCGGTGCCTGATCTTGGTACGGGACGACGGCCCCGGCTATACCCCGGGCGGCGCCGGGGACGACCCCTTTGTCAAAAACCAGGAGGGGCTGGGCCTGGGGCTGGAGACTGTCCGGCGGGTGGCCGCCCTCCACGGAGGGGCCCTTCTGCTGGAGAACGGCGCCGGGGACGGGGTCCGGGCCGCCCTGTCCGTTCCCATCTGTCCGCCCGAAAAGGGAAACACCCTGAAATCCCCTCCGCCGGTCTGCGACCGTACAGGCGGCTTCTCCACCACGCTGGTGGAGCTCTCCCCCCTGCTTCCCATCACCGAGTTTGGATACAAGACCTTGGATCAGTAAGAGATAGAGATGAAGCCCCGCAAATTGCCTGCCGCAATTTGCGGAGCTTTTTTCTTAAGAAATGTTAAATGTGCTTGACATTTCCACGAGAGCGCGCTATACTTCGCCAGGTAAAGGAAACTTTACATTCTCACGTGCTCAAAAAGAGGAAAGGAGAATGACAATGACCGATCAGAAAGAGCTTCTGCGTGTTCACGGTCTGACCAAGACCTTCAAGCTCTCCAGCAAACAGCAGAAGCTGGAAAAAACAAAGGAGAAGGTCCGGGTGGCGGTAAACGACCTGAGCTTCACCGCCTATGAGGGGGAGATCTTCGGCCTGCTGGGCCCCAACGGAGCAGGCAAGACCACCACCCTGCGCCTGCTCTCCACCCTCATCCGCCCCGACAAAGGGGACGCCTTAGTGGACGGCTTCAGCGTGGTCAAGGAGCCCGACCAGGTCCGCAGCCGCATCGGCTTCCTCACCAGTGAGCTCAAGTTAGAGGACTGCTTCACCCCCAACTACCTCTTCGACTTTTTCTCCGACCTGCACGGGGTGGACCCGGCGGTGCGGAAGGCGCGGAAGGCCGCCCTTTTCCAGCGGTTCGGCATCGACAAATTTGCCGAGGTGAAGGTGGCCAACCTGTCCACCGGTATGAAGCAGAAGGTGTCCCTGGTGGTGTCCATCGTCCACGACCCGGACATCATCATCTTTGACGAGCCCACCAACGGCCTGGACGTGATCACCGCCAAGGTGGTCACCGACTTCCTGGAAGAGCTGAAGCAGGAGGGCAAGACCATCCTCGTCTCCACCCACATTTTCAGCCTCATCGAAAAGCTCTGCGACCGGGTGGGCATTATCATCAACGGCAAAATGATCCTCTGCGACACTCTGGATAATGTCTGTAACGGCATGAGCTTAGAGGACAGGTTCTTTGAGATCTACAAGGAAACGGTAGGTGACGGGGAATGAGAAACGGAATCATTACCATTATGCGCAAGGAGCTTGCCCGCTTCTTCGGGGACAAGCGTCTGGTGGTCAGCATCCTGCTCCCCGGCGTGCTGGTCTATGTGATGTACTCCTTCATGGGCTCCGCCATGGGCAGCAACTTCGGGGTGGACGAGGACTATACCCCTACCGTCCAGGCGGTGAACCTGCCGGCGTCCATGGAGGCCCTTCTGCCCCAGACCGGCTTCTCTATTGTCACCGGCACCGATGTGACCGCCGCCAAGGAGTCGGTCACCGCTCAGGACCTGGACCTGCTCCTGGTGTTCCCCGACGGCTTTGACCAGACCGTGGCCGCCTACCAGACCTCCTCGGGCACAGCCGCCCCCAACGTGGAGCTCTACTACAACTCGGCCTCCACCAACTCCACCTATACCTATCAGACCATCACCGCCCTGCTGGACGCCTACGAGGCCAGTATGGTCAACAAGTTCGACGTGAACGCCGGGAACGAGGGCTACGACCTGGCCACCCGGGAGGATTCCATGGGCAGCCTCTTCGCCATGCTCATGCCCATGCTCCTCATGACCTTCCTCTACTCGGGCTGCGCCGCCGTGGCCCCCGAATCCATCGCCGGGGAAAAGGAGCGGGGCACCATCGCCACCATGCTCATCACCCCCATCCGCCGGGGGGACATCGCCCTGGGCAAGATCCTGGCTCTGGGCATCATCTCCACCATCTCGGCGGCGGCCAGCGCCATCGGCACCATCCTGGCCATGCCCAAGCTCATGGGCGCGGCCGCAGAGGGGATGAGCACCGACATCTACGGCGTCACCGACTATCTGCTTCTGGCCGCTGTGATCTTCTCCACCGTACTGGTGCTGGTGACCCTCATCTCCATTCTCTCCGCCTTCGCCAAGACCATCAAGGAGGCCCAGACCTACGCCATGCCCGTCATGCTGCTCTCCATGGGGCTGGGGCTCTCGGGCATGTTCGGCGGCGGGGCCAGCCAGGACCTTTGGGCCTACTGCATCCCCCTCTACAACAGCGTCCAGTGCATGACCGGGGTCTTCTCCTTCTCCATCCTGCCCATGGGGGTGGCCCTGACCGTGGCGGTCAACGCCGTGGTCACCCTGCTGGGGGTGTTCGTCCTGGCCAAAATGTTCAACAGCGAAAAGATCATCTTCGCCCGGTAAGCCGCAAAACCGTCCTGACAGCACAAGAGCCTGGAGCGCAAAAACGCGCTCCAGGCTCTCTTTTTCTGCCTCTTACCTGTTACTGCTTGATATACCGCAGCTGGTATTTGGGGGAGTTATAGGTCAGCTCGGTGTAGTCCAGCACCTGCCCGTTCTCCAGGAAGGTGGTGTTGGCCGCCTTGATAATGGGCTGCCGGGGGCTGAGGCCAAACAGCTCCACGATCTCCTCGGAGGGGAGGAGCGGGGTCACGGTATGCTCGCTGTAGGCGATCTTCAACCCCAGGGTGTCCTCAACATAATGGTACTTGGACCCGTTGAGGATCTTCAGGGACATATCGGGATAGAGCCGCACCGACATATGGGTGGTCTCCAGCACGAAGGGGACCCCGTCGGCGTAGCGGATCCGCTGAATGTAGTAGACCATCTCATCCTTGCCGATGCCCAGAGTCCGGTAAAGCCGGTCCGGCACTTTCATCAGCTCAAATGTAATAACCTTACTGGTGGGCTGCATACCCATTTCGGTGATCTCATCGGTAAAGCCCCGGAGGATGGGCACGTGTTCCTTCACAAAGGTATTCTTTACAAAGGTCCCCGCCCCGGCCACACGCTGAAGCATCCCCTGGGCCACCAGAGGGTCCAGGGCCTTGCGCACCGTCACCCGGGAGACCCCATAGCCGATCATGAGCTCGGCCTCGGTGGGGATCATATCCCCCTGCTTGTACTGTCCCATCATAATGCTTTCCCGAAGCTCGTCCTCAATGATCTTATATTGGGCCACACGTTTTTTCTCCATGCTCTCACCTCTTAAACCGTATTATACAGGAAAAATGTTCTTTGTGCAAGTGTAACAAATTTGACATACTGTTTTTGTACATGTCTACAAATCGTTAAAAATGTATTTACATTTCGTTCAAATTGTGTTATTGTCTTGTCAGCCCCACAAAAAAGAAGGAGGTAAATCGATATGCAACTCTGGCAAGCTCTACTGATCGGTCTCTTCGCGTATCTCGGACGCAACCAAGTTCCCTGGCTCTTCGGCACCACTGGCGGCTTCTACGCCATGGGCCGGCCCCTGGTGGCCGGCGCGGTCATCGGCCTCATCATGGGCGATGTGAGCACCGGCGTTCTCTGCGGCGTGGCGGTCCAGGCCCTGTTCATCGGGCAGATCGTCCCCGGCGGCGCTCTCCCCAGCGACCTGAACTTCGCGGCCTACATCGGCATCCCTCTGGCCATGGCGGCCGGCGGCGGCTCTGACGTGGCCGTGGCCCTGGCAATGCCCTTGGGCACCCTGGGCGTGGCCCTGCACAACTTCACCATGACCTTCAACTCTGTCTTCGCCCACCGGGCCGACAAGTACGCCGCCGAAGGCGACGCCGACAAGATCCCCCTGATGAACCTCATGGGCACCGTGGTCCACTTCATTGAGCGGGTCGGCCTTGTCACCCTGATCTGCTTCTTCGGTTCCCAGTTCGCCGGACAGGTGATCGACGCCATCCCCGCCGTCATCATGAACTTCCTGGCCGTGGGCGGCAAGATGCTCCCCGCTCTGGGCTTCGCCCTGCTGCTGAAGCAGATCGTCAGCGAGAAGTGGATGATCGTCCTCTTCCTGGCCGGCTGGGTCCTGAACAAGAGCGTTTCCATGACCACCACCGCTCTGGTCATCATCGCCGCCGCCGTGGCGCTTCTGTTCGTCATGGCCAAGGGCAACAACAACCAGGGCGCCGCCGTGGCCAGCAGCAATCAGACTTTGACTGAGGAGGGCGACTACGATGAGTAAGCTGACGAAAAAAGACGTATCCAAGGCCGCATGGTACTGGACCTTCTTCCACCACTGCTGCCAGAACTACGAGCGTATGATGGGCCTGGCCTTCTGCTCCACCCTGGCAAAGCCCCTGAAGAAGCTGTACGGGGACGACAAGAAGGGCCTTTCCGAGGCTCTGACCCGCAACATGACCTTCTTCAACACCGAGCCCCAGCTGGGCTCCCTGATCCCGGGCATGACCCTGGCCCTGGAAGAGGCCAAGGCCAACGGCGAGCCCGTTGAGCCCGAGGTCATCAACTCCACCAAGAGCGCCCTCATGGGCCCCTTCGCCGGCATCGGCGACTCCATCCTGGTGGGTACTTACAACCCCATTCTGCTCTCCATCGGCATCGGCCTGTCCGCCGGCGGTTCCCCCATCGGCGCCATCTTCTTCTACCTCACCTGGACCATCTCCGTGGTGGCGCTGAAGTACTTTGGCTTCATCAAGGGCTACTCCATGGGCATGGACGCCGTCACCACCCTGCTCAACAGTGACCTGAAGGACAAGATCGTCACCGCCCTGAACATCGTGGGCCTCATCGTCATCGGCGGCGTGGCCTCCACCACCGTGGCCGCTCCCATCAAGTGGTCCTTCAACGCCGGCGAGATGGTGGTGGCCATCCAGTCCTCCATTCTGGACAAGATCCTGCCCGGCCTGGTGCCCCTGGTCCTCACCCTGGTGTGCTACTGGCTCATGAGCAAGAAGAACTGGTCCGCCAACAAGATCATTCTCCTGATCCTGGGCATCGCCGCCGTGTGCGTGCCTCTGGGCATCATGTAAGCCGCACCTCCGGAAAGGAAAAACAGTATGAAGTACCGGCTTTTGTGGACAGACATGCACTCCAATATCCACCATGAGAATTTTGACGAGCTGCCCCAGTGGTATGACCACATCAAATCTCTCATGGACTTCTGGCCCATCGCCTACTACCCCTTCCACATGCGGAAGCATCCGTCGGGGCTGGGTCTGGAAGACATTCACGAAGCCGCGGTACGTGACGCCGACTGGGAAGCCCTGCGGGCTTTCGTCAGGAAGGCAAACGAAGATGGATTTCCCATGTTCATGGGCTATGAGTGGCAGGGCGCGGGCAAGGACGGAGACCACAACGTCTTCTTCCTGGACAACGACGCCCCCATGCTCCACCCCATGCGTTATGAGGAGCTGAGAGACAGCTATCGCGGCATTGCCGCGATAGCTGTCCCCCATCATCTTGCCTATCAGCTCGGCAGCCGCGGCAAAAACTGGGCCACCCACGACGAGGCCTTCTCCCCCATCGGGGAGATCTACTCCTCCCACGGCAGCAGCGAAAACGACTACGGCAGCGTGGCCATGAACCGGCACATCCACATGGGCCCCCGCACCGGGGAGACCTGCTTTGAGCGGGGCCTGGAGCTGGGGAAGCGCATCGGCATCATTGCCTCGGGGGATAACCACAGCGTCCCCGGCGTAGCCGAGCACGGCTCCATGTGCGTCCTGGCTGAAAGCGATTCCAAGGAGGACATCTGGAAGGCCATGCTGGCCCGGCGGACATACGGCGTCAGCCACAGCCGCATCGGGGTGGACTTCACCGTCAACGGCGCGCCCATGGGCAGCGACATCACGGCCCACGAGGCTGAACTGGCCTTCCACATCGTGGGCACCGACGCCATCGACCGGGTGGAGATCCTCCGGGACAACATCCCCGAGGCCACCATCGTCCACTCCGGCTCCTGGGAGCGGAAGCCCCTGGGAGACACGGTCCGCTTCAAGTTCCAGGTCCAGTTTGGCTGGGGCCCCGATACCAAGATCTATCCCGACATCATCTCCCGCAAGTGGGAGGGCAGCCTGGAGACCGCCGGAAAGCTCCACTCGGTGGAGAAGGTGTGGAACTCCTTCGGCCAGAGCCTGCACGTGGTCTCCGACCGGAAGTGCGACTTCTCCCTCACCACCTACAAATCCACCACCTCCGGCAAGTGGATGGGCCCCAGCAACGTGGTCACCGAGGGCTTCATCTTCGAGGTGGAGACCCGCCTCAGCGATCCCATCCTCCTGACGGTGGACGGGGTGACCTATCCCCTGGATCCCCGGGAGCTGCTCCGCACCTCCCGGATCATCCCCCTCTACGACGAGGTGAAGGCCCTGACAAAGGAACGCTGGGGCGAGGTGGAGCACTACCGGGACGATCCCTGGTGGCACAACTGCTACAAGATCAAGATCGGCCAGGCCGCGCCTCAGATCGCCTACACCCTGGACCACCAGGGGACTTACCCGGTGGAGGAGGACTGCCAGTACCGCCTGCGGGTGTGGCAGCGCAACGGTCATACGGCCTGGACCTCCCCTATCTTCATCCGAAAGGGCTGAGCGCGCGTGAACCTTCTCTATCTCCACACCCACGACAGCGGGCGGGTCCTCTCCCCCTTCGGGGCCAAGGTCCCCACCCCCAATCTGGAGCAGTTCTCCCGCTCGGCCCTCACCTTCCAGAACTGTTACTGTGTGGGCCCCACCTGTTCCCCCAGCCGGGCCGCCCTTCTCACCGGACGGTATCCCCACCAAAACGGGATGCTGGGCCTTGCCCAGCGGGGTTTCTCCATGGACTACACCCAGCATCTGGCCCAGTTCCTGGGCCGCAGCGGCTACCACACCGCCCTGTGCGGCATCCAGCATGAGCGGGGCTGGTATCTGGACACCCAAAAGTCCCACGGGAAGGCCATCGGCTATGACGAGGAGCTGACCCTCCCCACCGAAGGCTACCCCAAGGAGGAGCTCCACCACTGGGACATGGAGAACGCCAAGACCGCGGCCAAGTGGCTCAAAGAGCGGAAGGGGGAAAAGACACCCTTCTTCCTCTCCTACGGCATGCACTGCACCCCCCGGCCCT
>JAGBDQ010000305.1 GCA_017937415.1 Oscillospiraceae bacterium | reverse complement strand
GATATGCAGGTCTACTCCCAGAACGACGGCCCGGTGACCATCTGGCTGGATACGGAGGATCTGTGATGATAACCTTTCGGAAGATCGACAAGGACAATTTCTACCCCCTGCTGGAGCTGGACCCGGGAGACGAAGGGAAATTCGTGGCCTCCACCGCAATCTCCCTGGCTGAGGCCTGGCTTTACTATGAGGCGCACAATACTCACCCTTTCGCCCTCTATGAGGGGGAGAAGCTGGTGGGATTTATGATGGCCCACGAGGACCCGGGCCGGAGGGCCCTTTTCCTCTGGCGGCTGGCCATCGCCAAAGAGCACCAGGGGAAAGGCTATGGCACCGAGGCCCTTCGGAAATTCATTGCCCTGGCCCGGGCGAGCGGAAAATACGCCTGCGTGGTCATCGGCTACGAGGAGGGCAACCAGCGGGCTGGGCACATTTACGAAAAGCTGGGCTTCCGGCCCGTAGGCAAAGAGGCGGACGGGGAAACCATCCTGCGGCTGGACCTGTAAGCCGCCCCAAGGAGACATCAAAATGGATATTAGGCATATTTATATACCCTCTGTTTATACCAACTGCTACCTGCTCCTTGACGAAGGGACCGGGGCCCTGGCGGTCATTGACCCGGGGGACGACATTGCCGACTCCCTGGGGCATTTCTGCGTGGACAACGGCTGGGACCTGCGCTCTATCTTCCTCACCCACGGCCACTATGACCATGTAGGGGGCGTCAATGCCCTGCGGCACAAATTCCCCGGCGCGGCCGTCTACCTCCACCCGGAGGACGCGGGAAAGGACACCCGGCTGCTCCCCACCGCCCATTTGGGGCCCATCACCCTCTGGCGGGAGGGGGACGTGGTTCAGTTGGGCTCCCTCCAGGTGGAGGTGCTCCACACCCCGGGGCACACCCCCGGCTCGGTGTGCCTCAAGTGCCGGGACGCCCTCTTTACCGGGGACACCCTCTTTGCGGGCTCCATGGGCCGCACCGACTTTGAAGGGGGCAGCGATGAGGACATGATGGCCTCCCTGAAGCGCCTGGGGGAGCTGGAGGGGGATTTCCGTGTCTTTCCGGGGCACAACGGGTTCACCACCCTGGAGAAAGAGCGGGAGGCAAACCCCTATTTGAAAATGGCCATGGAGGAAGTGAAACCGTGAAGATCTGGCTCACCTCGGACAATGTGGACTGGGACACCGAGCGCTACCACTACGCCGCCGAGCAGATGATGCTCACCCTTTTCCCCCTGGAAAAGCCCGAGTACCCGGAAAGTCCCGCCCCCACCAGCCTGGCGGGGGAGCACAACGCCGTCATTTTTACCCTCCACCGGGGAAAGAAGCTCACCAACATGAGCGCCCTGGTGTTCCGGGGGGACCGCTGGCACAACGGGGTGGTCCGGTTCCCCTCCGAAAAGCTGGACGAGGCCCCCGAGGCGGTCTACCACACCGTCCAGCGGGCATTGAAGCAGTCCTTCTACAACGCCGGCGCCGCCCTGCTGGGCCACGACCTGCCCTGGGGGAGCCTTACCGGGGTGCGGCCCACCAAGCTGCCCACCCGGGCCCTGCTGGGAGGCGCCACCCCTACCGAGGCCCAAAAGGAGCTGGAGAAGACCTACCATGTTTCCCCCTTCCGGGCCCAGTTGGCGGTGGACTGCGCCGGAGAGAGCGTAAAAGCGGTACAAAGCCTGCGGCCCGACCAGGTCTCCCTCTACATCGGCATCCCCTTCTGCCCCAGCAGGTGTGTCTTCTGCTCCTTCGTCTCGGCGGCGGTGGACAAGTGCCTGCCCCTGGT
>JAGBDQ010000025.1 GCA_017937415.1 Oscillospiraceae bacterium | reverse complement strand
TCTGAGCCAGATCGATCTGGGCTTTCAGGGCTTCGATCTGTTTCCCGGTATCCTCCTCCATGGCCTGGGCAGTGTAGAGGGCCACGTACTCGTCCAGATAGGCTTCGGCGTCGGCCTGGGTCTCGCTGAACACCTCCAGAAGAAGGGGCTTGAGTTCTTCTTCATAGATGGCAAAGGAGGGGCAGGAGTCGGCTCCATTTTTGATCTTCCCTGAGCAGACCCACTTGCTGTTTTTGCGGCCCTGCCGGTCCACGCTGTCCCGGCGGTAGTAAGCAGCGCCGCAGTGGGTGCAGAAGAGCTTGCCGGTGAGGAGGTTGCCGTGGTTGCAGATACCCTGACGGGCCTTCACATCCTCACTGCGCTTTTGCAATACCTTGTTGGCCGCCTCCCACAGCCCCTCCGAGACAATGGCGGGGACGATCTCCCCAGTCTCGTCCTTGAACATGACCCACTCCTCCGGGGGAAGGAATTTCTGCTTCTTGGTAAAGAGGTCCATGACCTTGACCTTGTTGCCCACATAGTAGCCCTTGTATTTGGGATTGGAGATCATGCCCGACATGGTGGTGTGGGCGATCTTTTTGCCGTTGTAGTTGCGGTAGCCCTTCTCCCAAAAGAGCGTCTCGATCTGCTTCATGGAGTATTGCCCGGTGGCGTACAGCTCGAAAAGCTCCCGTACCATGGGGGCTTCCTCCGGATCGATGACCAGCCGCCCACCGTCCTTGCAGTAGCCGAAAATGCGGCTGTTGCCCAGCACCACGCCCTTCTTGATGGCCTGGGCGTGGCCGAACTTGACCCGGCTGGAGAGCTTCCGAAGCTCATCCTGGGCGATGCCCGACATGATGGTGAGCCGCAGCTCGCTGTCCTCGTCCAGGGTGTTGATGGCATCGTTCTGGAAGAGAATCCCCACCCCGGCGTTCAGCAGCTCCCGGGTGTACTGGATGGAGTCCAGGGTGTTTCGGGCAAACCGGGTGATCTCCTTGGTGATGATGAAGTCAAATTTTCCCGCCTTGCCGTCCTCCACCATACGGTGAAAGCTCTCCCGCTTTTTGGTGGTGGCGGCGGACAGGCCCTCGTCGATGTAGCCCTCCACATAGGTCCATTTTGAGTTTTTCTTGATGAAGTCGCTATAATAGGTGATCTGATTTTCCAGGGAGTTGAGCTGCTCGTCCTTCTCACTGGACACCCGGGCGTAGAAAGTCACCCGCATGGGCAGGTCATAGATGGAGCGCATTCTCAGTTGTTGCCGGGCGGTGTGGATGTCCATGGGGTCTCCTCCAAAAAAGTTTCGTTATATCATGTTATTATTTATTATATTGAAAACAGGCAGAAAGTCAAGAAGAAAGACGCCTGGCAGCGAGCCAAGCGTCTGATATGCGGTGTCAATTCTGCCCAATGGCCAGGCGCATCTTTCGCCACATCTCCCGGGAGATCACGCCATGCTCCAAAAGGTAGTCGTTATAGTAGTTCAGCCAGATCTGCCGGGCCAGACTTTCGGCTGACGGCGTTTTTGTCTCGGTCATCTCCAAAGGCGGTTCCCCCTTTGAAGAGAGTGTTCCCAGATTTTGCTTTTGGTAGTCACGCAATAGGCCATCCCCTCCTTCAGCCCATCTGCTGGCCCTGGACCTGCTCCTCATGGTCGTCTGCCTTGTGGCCGGCGGCGATCCGCTTTCGTTGAAGTTCCGCCCAGCGCTTGCGGTCGATGTGTCCTGTCATTGGAACAGTTGAAGGAAGGGACTCAGCAGATTGTTCCAGACGATAGCCGAGGTGTAAAAGAGAGCTGCCAATGCCGCCAAGATCGGAATGGCCCAGAGCCATGCCAGCCGGGGCCGGGGCAGTGAGACCCTGGGAAGCGAGATACGCCGCTCGTTCCTTCTCCCAGCCAGTTCCATCTTCTCCACCGTCTGCCGCAGGGCTTTCAGTTCCCCCTTCATCGCCGTCAGGTGCTCGTTCACTCCATACAGGCTGGGCGGGGGCGGGTATGCCTCCGCCCATTTCACCAGATCTCCCAGCAACTTGGTGGTCTGGAGCTGTAAGGCCATCATCTGTACCCATTCCTTCTCTGTGGGATGGTTCTCTGTCTTGGGCAGTACGATGGGCTTGTTCTTCTCCATCAATTCTTCCATGGAGTATTTCTTCCCGGAGTCTGAACTCACGCTCCATGACCTCCTTCCAGAATTTGTCCCCATGCAGCCGGTCATCCCGGCACTTCCGGCCCTGCGGGGTGGTGTAGGTGATGTTTTTCCGCTCTTTTGTCCACTTGACCTGGTAGCCCTCCGACTCCATGAGCCGGATAAATTCCTCCCGGCT
>JAGBDQ010000024.1 GCA_017937415.1 Oscillospiraceae bacterium | reverse complement strand
TCTTTCCGGTGCCCGGCCCGCCGGTGAGGAGCATCACCTGCCGGGAGGCCGCCAGCTCCACCGCCAGCTTTTGCTGGGCGGCGTATTGAATTCCCTGGGCCTTTTCCATCTTCCGGATCAGCCCGTTCAGATCCTCGGGGGGATAAAGCTCATTGTCGCTCATGGCGGCGATCCGCTCTGCCACATGGCTCTCCGCCTCCCAAAGCTCCCGCAGGTAGCAGGCGTCCTCCCCCGCCACCTCCTCCCGGACCACCTTTCCCAGAGAGAGGATCCCGTTCAGGGTGTCGGAGAGAGTCTCGTCGTCCGCCAGCTCCAGCAGGGCCCCCGCCGCCTGAAGGAGCTTTCCCCGGGGCAGGAAGGTGTGCCCGTTGTCCAGGTTGTGCTCCAGGGTGTAGAGAAGCCCGGCCTCCACCCGCCGGGGATGGTCCCCTCCGAAGCCCAGCTCCCGGGCCAGGTCGTCGGCCTGGACAAAGGGAATGGAGAGCTCCCCCTCAGTGAGAAGATAGGGGTTTTCCCGAAGCTTGTCCAGCGCCTTATCCCCAAACCGTTGGTAGAGGGGCATACCCAGCTGAGGGGGCAGACGGTGCTCGGTCAGAAAATCCAGCAGCCGCCGCATACTCATCTGGAGCCGGAAGGCTTCCCCCATGGACTGCGCCCGTTTCTGGGTGATACCCTTGATCCGGGTCAGCAGCTCCGGTGTATTCTCCAGCACCTCCAGGGCCTTATCCCCAAACTCGTCGATCATTTTCCGGGCGGTAGAGATCCCGATCCCCTTCACGATCCCGGAGGCCAGGTAGTCAAAGACGGCTTTCTCCCCCACAGGCATGGCCCGACGGGCCACCTCGGCCTTGAACTGCTGGCCGTAGGTGGGGTGATTGGTCCAGGTCCCTTGGGCGGCGAGGGTCTCCCCCGGCGCCACGCCGGGGACACACCCCACCAGGGTCACCAGGTCTTCCTCCCCCACATCAAGACGGAGAACGGTATAACCGTTCTCCTGGTTTTGATAGACAACGGCGTCCACCGTACCGCTGAGAATATTCCATTCCTCCGGCATGGCGGACGCCTCCTTTCAGGTTTTCTTTTGTGAGTCACAAACCCTTAGTCTCCGCTCCCAAAAGGGTCTCCAGGCACTGGGGCAGCTCCTCCCGGGAGCAGAGATACACGCCGGTCTCCTGCTCCGTCAGGAGCCGGGCCAGATCCCGTCCCTCCCCTGTCAGGCCAAGGTCCGCAACGACGATCCGGCCCACAGTCAAACCTGCCCCCCGGAGCCAGAGAAGCCCGGTGAGGGCCTGCTCTAGGTCCTCCCCCTCTCCCCGGGCAGGGAGAAGCGTCACAGCTCCCTTGCCGCCCATAGGCCGCAGGAGCATTCCAAAGCACAGCCAGCCCAGGGCCAAAAGCCCGGTTACGGCCAAGAGAGAGAGCACAATTTCCAAAAACGCCCGCATTTTCATCACCTCTGCCCATTCTATGAGGGGAATGGGCAAAAGGCCACTCCGGCGCTTACATGGTCACTGTGGCAAAGACATTGATCCCCACCGCGGTGAGACCAAGCATGATGCACCCGGCCAGCAGAACGCCCAGTACAATGCTGGGCAGAGCCTTCCGAAGGGGCATATCCAAAAAGGCCGCCGCCAGGGATCCGGTCCAGGCCCCTGTTCCAGGCAGGGGAATGGCCACGAAGAGCAGCAGGCCCAGGTATTTATACTTGCTCACCTTCTGCCCCTTCAGGTGTGCCTTTTTCTCCAGGGAATCCACCAGCCCGTCCAGCTTGGACATATGACGGCGCATCCATTGAAAGATCCGGCGGATATAGACCACGATAAACGGCGCGGGCAGCAGGTTTCCGATCACGGCGGCGGTGAAGGCCACCGGATAGGGCAGCCCCAGGGCCACCCCGATGGGAAGTCCACCCCGCAGTTCAACAATGGGCACCATGCTCACCAGCATGGTGAACAGGAACCTCCCGGCGTCTGTGGTTTGCAGCCAGGCCAAAAACTCCAAGCAAAGCCTCTCCTTCCAGCGGATAGTGTGCTTCTATTTTAACACAGGAACCGCCTCCTGTGTATAAATTTTTCATAAAATCCGCTTATTTTTCCAGCATCTTTTTCAGGTACTGTCCCGTATAGCTGCCTTCGCAGGCGGCTACCTCTTCGGGGGTTCCCGTGCAGACGATGGTGCCGCCCTTGTCGCCCCCCTCGGGGCCCAGGTCAATGATATGGTCGGCGGTTTTGATCACGTCCAGGTTGTGTTCAATGACCACCACCGTGTTCCCCTTCTCCACCAGCCGGTTGAGCACATCGACGAGCTTGTGGACGTCGTAGCTGTGGAGGCCCGTGGTAGGCTCGTCCAAAATATAGATGGTCCGTCCGGTGGACACCTTGGCCAGCTCGGTGGCCAGCTTCACCCGCTGGGCCTCGCCGCCGGAGAGTTCGGTGGAGGGCTGGCCCAGCTTGATATAGGATAGGCCCACCTGGGAGAGTGTCAGCAGCTTGTTGTAGAGCTTTGGCAACGCCTCAAAGAAAGGCAATGCCTCGTCCACCGTCATCTCCAGAACTTCATAAATGTTCTTGCCCTTGTAGCGCACCTCCAGGGTCTCCCGGTTGTACCGCTTGCCGTGGCACACGTCGCAGGGCACATAGATGTCCGGAAGGAAATGCATCTCGATCTTGAGAAGGCCGTCCCCCTGGCAGGCTTCACACCGTCCGCCCCGGATATTGAAGGAGAACCGCCCAGCGTTATATCCACGGGCCTTGGCGTCCGGGGTGGAAGCAAAGAGCTCCCGAATGTCGTTGAAAAGCCCGGTATAGGTGGCCGGGTTGGACCGGGGGGTCCGTCCGATGGGGGACTGGTCGATGGCGATGACCTTGTCCAGGTACTCCTCCCCCTCCATGGCCCTGTGCCTCCCCGCCCGGGTCTTGGCCCGGTTCAGGTCGGCCGCCAGCTTCTTGTAAAGGATCTCGTTCACCAGGGAGGATTTTCCCGAGCCGGAGACCCCGGTAACACAGGTAAAGGTGCCCAGAGGAATGGACACGTCCACTCCCCGCAGGTTATTTTCGGCGGCCCCCCGCACCGTGAGGAACTGGCCGTTTCCTTTTCGCCGCTCCTTGGGCACCGGGATCTTCAGTGTGCCTGACAGGTAAGCCCCCGTGAGAGAGTTGGGGTTATCCATAATATCCTGAGCGGTGCCCTGGGCAATGATCTGTCCGCCGTGGACACCAGCTCCGGGGCCCACGTCCACAATATAGTCGGCGGCACGCATGGTGTCCTCGTCGTGCTCCACCACCAAAAGGGTGTTGCCGATGTCCCGCAGCCGCTTCAAAGTCTCCAGCAGCTTGTCGTTGTCCCGCTGGTGAAGGCCGATGGAAGGCTCGTCCAGAATGTAGAGCACCCCCATGAGGGAGGAGCCGATCTGGGTGGCCAGGCGGATCCGCTGGCTCTCGCCTCCCGACAGGGTGCCCGCCGAACGGCTGAGGGTCAGGTATTCCAGACCCACCGACTGAAGAAAGTTGAGGCGGGTCTTGATCTCCTTCACGATCTGTCCGGCGATCATGGTCTTTTGCTCGGACAGCACCAGCTGCTCCATAAAGTCCAGCGCCTCAGTCACCGCCTTATGGCAGTAGGTGTCGATGTCCAGCCCGCCCACGGTCACCGCCAGGGACTCCCGGCGCAGCCGCTTGCCGTGGCAATCGGGACAGGGGGATTCCGACATGCACTCCTCCAGCTCCCGCTTCATCCCGTCGGACTGGGTCTCCCGGTAGCGGCGCTCTAAGTTGTTGCAGATGCCTTCAAAGGGCTGCATCAGGGTACCCTGACCGTTGGCCCGGTCATAGGTCAGCTTCAGCTTCTCCCCCTTTGTGCCGTAGAGGATCACATCCATCACCTCGGCAGGCAGATCCTTTACCGGGGTAGTGAGCTTAAACCCATATCTTTTGGACAGGGCCTCAAAATACATCCGGGAGATGGAGTCCCCCTTGATGTTGTTCCAGCCCGAGGCCACGATGGCCCCGTCCAGAATGGACATATCCTTATTGGGAATGATAAGGTCCGGGTCCACCTTGAGCTGTACCCCCAGACCGGAGCAGGTGGGGCAGGCGCCGAAGGGGTTGTTGAAGGAGAACATGCGGGGGGCCAGCTCCTCGATGGAGATACCGCAGTCCTCGCAGGCGTAGTTCTGGGAGAAGGAGATGTCCCTGTCCTCCCCCACGATGTTCACCAGCACCAGTCCGCCGGCCAGGTTGGAGGCCACCTCCACACTGTCGGTAAGGCGCTGGGTGATGTCCTCCCGGATGACCAGCCGGTCCACCACGATCTCGATGTTGTGCTTCTTGTTCTTGTCCAGGCGGATCTCTTCC
>JAGBDQ010000304.1 GCA_017937415.1 Oscillospiraceae bacterium | reverse complement strand
TGCGGCATGGCCGTCAGCGCGTGAAGGGAGGGCGGCAGATATGACCGAAGAACAAAAGGAACTCTATTTCGCCGAATATAACCGCCGGACCCACACCGTAGGCCGCATTGGCCTGGGGCTGGGGCTTCTTATGCTCCTGTGTGCCCCCTTTGCCATGGGGCTGGTGCTGGACGCCATGCCCAGCATGAACATCATCAAAAAGTCTCTTCTGCAGATCGCCATCGTCTATGTCCCCTCCTGCGTGGTGGAGTTTTTGATCTATACCCCCATGCTGGGGGCGGGGGGCAGCTACCTGGCCTTTATCACGGGCAACCTGGTGAATATGAAGCTCCCCTGTGTCAACAACGCCAAGGACCTGACGGGGGCCAAGGTGGGAACCCCGGAGAACGAGATCGTCTCCACCCTGGCCATCGCCACCTCCACCCTGGTGACCACCCTGGTCATTGCCGCGGGAGTCATTCTCCTCATCCCCCTGCGGCCTGTGCTGGAGTCCCCGGTCCTTCAGCCCGCCTTCAACAACGTGGTGCCCGCCCTCTTTGGGGCCATGGCCTTCCAGTACTTCCGCAAGGACAAGCGGCTGGTGGCCCTCCCCCTGGCCATTATGACCATCCTCTTCATGGTCAGCCCCGGCCTCATCTCCAGCGTGGGCACCCTGATGATCATCAGCGGCGCGGTGACCATCGCCCAGGCGTGGATCCTGTTCCAGAGGGATGGGAAGAAGGGGCAATAAAACCAGCTCAGATGCAAAATGACACCCCCCGGGCCGGGAAGGTCCGGGGGGTCGTTGGTTTTCTGCCCGAGGGGCAGGGCTGGTTTATGGGGGACTATTCTTGATGTCAAGAATAGTCCCCCACACCCCCCAAGAACCACCAGGGGAAGGGCGTTTCGATTCGCCCTTCCCCTGGACCCCATCCCCCAACGACCAAGGGAGGGGTGTTGAGACACCCCTCCCTTTGGATTCCTCCCCAGGCTGTCTTATTTAGGGTGGGCTGGCCTGCACGGTGCACTTCGTAGCACCGTTCCGGGCACGGGGGGCTCAACGGGAGGGGCAAGCCCCTCCCCTACAGGGACCACCCAGGCGGCCCCGCCGCCAACGCCACAAGTTTCATGGCCCCAGGCGTTTCCCGGTCAGCGGTACTCTGTAATGGGGTTTGCTGTTTGTAGCGGCAGCGGGGCTGGAGGAGCTATTCTAATATTGCATATAAGCCGGAAATAAGATCGGCAGGGGCTTTTCTTGGGGGTCCCGGGGGCCTATTCTTTTCACGAAAAGATGGCCCCCGGGGAAAAAGAAAAAATTATTTTCTGCCCAGCAGATAGTCCACCGACACATGATAAAAGTCGGCTAAAGTAATCAGGTGATGGGCGGGGATCTCCTGAATGCCTTTTTCATATTTGTAATATTGCTGTTGAGTGGTGCCCAGCAGTTCCCCGATGGCTTTCTGGGTCAAATCCCGGTCCTCCCGCAAGTCCCGAAGTCGTGGATAACAATACATCAATATCACCTCATAAGCAACATACCATAAATCTGATTAGGCGTATTGACATTAAACCTTATCGGATGTAAAATGAAAACGGGGGTGTTTTATATGATAGAGCCAGCAGAGCTTTATGAAGGGCAAAAAGTTTGCTGCACTTGCATCTATTACAGACAACATTATGGGAAAGACCGCAGGGGGTATTTGCCTGTCAACTGTGGACATTGCCGCTATCCTCGGCTCAAAACAAGAAAACCGGATCAGAGCTGTGGGTACTGGAAACCCATAAAAAATCAAGAGAGTAAATAAACAGGCCCGGTGGTCAAATTCGACCACCGGGCTGCGTTTCTCGATATCCACGGTCAGTTGTCTCTGTCTTTCCTCCGCTTCCAATACTCCTCCCGGGTGAGCTCTAAAACCAGAAGCTCCTGGGGCTTCCCAAAGCGGTCCATGGTGTCCCGGCCCACCTCCCGGAAGCCCACCGCTTTGTGAATGGCCAGGGCGGCGGCGCGGGCGGGCTCGAAAGTGTTGCGGAGGGCGGGCAGGTCCTGGCCCTCGAAGGCCCTGCGGGCCAAAAGCTCTAAGGCGGCCCGGCCGTAGCCCCGGCCCTTGTAGGGGGCGTGGAGCACCACCCCCAGCTCGGCCCAGGGGCCTTCCCCCGGGTGAAAGCTCACCTCACCGATCAAGGTCCCGGTGGACTTTTCCCGCAGGTAGGCGTAAAACTGCCCGGGCCCCTGCCGGGTGAGCCGGGCGAAGTCGGCCTCCCATGCCGATTCCGGGAAGTCGATGCACCCGGTATCGGGATGGTAGCCGGGGTAGGAGACCGCCCACCCGGCGTTGTAGGCCATGGTGTCCGGGTCTTCCATCATCTCTCGGCGAAAGGACATGTCCGCAACGGTCTGGGGTACGCAGAGCTCCAGGCTCCCGTTTTCCAGCCGTTCCCGGTGACGCGCAAAGGCGGCCCGGTCCAGCCGGAAGGTAAGGGCGTCGTAGGTTCCGTCCCGGACCTGCCGCACGCCGGGGAGGCGGCGGCACTCCCGGAAGCCCAGCTTTTCGGCCAGGCGGATCATCCGGGTGTTCCCCGACCAGGTCTGGGTGTAGAGGTCGGTGTACCCCGCCGACAGGTGGTAGCGGATGTAGGCGGTGAGGGCGCAGGTGCCCCAGCCGTTAGACCAGTAGGCGCTGTCGCAGATCTCAATGCCCACCGCCCAGCGCTGGCTTTTCCGGTCATCCTCGCTTTTTAGGGCCTTCCAGTCTAAGTTTTCGTCCAGGCAGTAGCTGCTCACGCTGCCGATGTGGACCCCGTTCGCCTCCAGCTCCAGGCTGAGCCGGTGGTCCGGCTTGGGTTTGGCCAGCCACTCCAATTCTTCGGCGCGGTGTTTCTCCGGGTCGAAGTTCTTCAGGTCCTCCAGGGTCTCCCAGGGGGCGTCCCAAAGGGCCCAGTCGGTCTCAGCGGTGTTCCAGCGGATCTCGTCGTCAATGTCCCGCTCCTCCATGTCCCGAAGCAGGATGTTCAAGTAAGGGATTTGCATAAAAATAGATTCCTCCAAGAATGGTTTTGGAGGGTGTTTCAGGCGTGGACCCTCCCGCCGCGCGTGATGCTGTTTTTCATATTTTTGTCCGTCCTTTCGTTGAATTTGGGGAATAGCTCCCCGGGAAAAGAATACCCCCTTCCGGCTCCGCTGTCAAGGCCGGAAGGGGGGAAAGTCCGGGGGCTTATTTTGTTTCGGTGTGCTCCCGGATGACCCGGGAGATCTCCCTGTCGTTGTAGAAGGAGTAGATGACCAGGGCGATGGCCACGAAGATCATGGCCACCAGGGCGGTGCTCCGGATGCCCTGGCTGGTGGCCGCCCCGGTTTCGGACCCCACGGTGAGGAGCAGGGAGCAGAAGATGGCCACCACCGCCTGACACAGCTTGTTGGCGAAGTTCCGGGCGGCCAGGAACATACCCGCCCGGTTCTGGCCCGTGAGGATGGAGTCGTACTGGGCCAGGTCGGCGAACATGGAGGCCGGGATGATGTTGGTGATGGCGATGGGCATGGCGATGACCAGGCCGATGAGAATGGCGAACACGGGGCCGCCGATGAGGGAGATCACCAGCTCATAGTTATAGATGGCGCAGTAGAGCAGAGTGTAGGTGATGAAGGCCCCCAGCAGCAGGGGCTTTTTGCCCACCCTGGCTGCCAGCAGGTTCACCAGGGGGTAGGTGGCCACGCCGAAGGCGATGGAGAGCACCGACACGATGGTGACCCAGGTGTCCCCCAGGCCCAGCAGGTTGGTAATGTAATAGACCTCGGCAGTGTTGAAGAAGGTGAAGGCGATCCACATGATGAGGTAGCCCACCGTAATGATGGAGAAGCTGGGGTAGGAGGCGGTGGCCTTCAGGGCGTCCCAGATGGACTGGTGGTAGGGCTTGGGGGAGACATAGTCCTTCTCCTTGATGGCGAAGGCGGGCACCAGGGCGGTGACGGCCCCCAGAGCGCAGAAGACGATAAAGGGGATGCGCAGGGCCCAGATCTCGGGGACGCCGCTTTTCATCAGCATGCTTTTGAACATGGAGGAGCAGAACACCAGAGCGGAGGAGAGCACATAGAAAAGGCTCACCATGGTGTAGAGGAACACCCGCTTTTTGGGCTCAGCCACGATCTCGGCCTGAAGGGCCCCGTAGGGGATGTTGTAGAGGGTGGAAAAGAGGTAGTAGAGAATGAGCATGGCCCCCACCCACAGGGCGTTGACCGTGGAGGTCCCCTGGACCGGGGGGAAGAAGATGAGCAGACAGAAAAGCCCGTAGGGCACGGCGGACCAGCGCATAAAGACGATCCGCCGGCCTAAGGGGGACTTGCAGTTGTCCGAAAGGCTGGCCACCCAGGGGTCGGTGACCGCGTCCACCACCGTGCCGATGCCCCGGATGATGGCCATGGTGAGGGCGGCGTTCAGGAAGAACTGGGGCAGGGTGGAGCTGGCCGAGGTGGGGATGAAGAAGGTGAGGAGGTAGGTGGTGATGATGCCGCCCATGAGTCCCCGGGCGAAATCCCCCAGGCAGAGGGCGCAGATCTTGCCGGTGGTGATCTTTTTCATGTGGGATCCTTCCTTTCCAGGGTGAGAAATTTGTCCCGAAGGCACTGCTTGAACTTTTCCGGCTCCTCCCCTAAGGGACCGTGGGCCGAGTGCTCGAACCAGATGAGGTCCTTGTCGGGGGCGGTGATGGCGTCATAGTAGTCCTGAATGAGGCTGGCCGGGGTGTTCTCGTCCATCCGGCCCTGGAAGATGTAGTAGGGGACCTGGAACTCGTGGAGGTCGTGGAGGAAATCGTAGTGGACGATGGTGGGCCACATTTGGGACAGGCAGAGCTGATAGCCCTTGGCGGTGCCCCACTTGTCCCGGAGGGAGAGCTCGCCGGAGCGGAGGATGGGCAGAACGGTGCCCTGGAAGTAGCCCACCTTCTTCACGTTGCTCCCGCCGTATTTGCTGAGGATCCGCCGCTGGGCCATAAGGCCCTCAAAGACGGGGGTGTACTGGCCGTCCACCGGGGGACCCACCTTTTTCAGGGTCTCCACCGATTCGGCGTCTCCGGCGGCCTGGGCCTGCTTTAGGGCGAAGGCGTAGGAGCGGGCTTCGTTCTCCACCCCGTTGACCACCTGGCCGTAGCCGATGTAGCCCGCCACCTGCTCCGGGGCCCGGGCGCAGACGAAGGTGCCCAGCTCGGTGCCCCAGCTCCCGCCCAGAAGATAGACCTTTTTCTTCTTTAGGGTGCGGCACAGGTAGGCGATGAGCTCCACGCAGTCCTCCACCAGCCGGTCCAGGGTGAGGGAGGCGGGGTCGCAGCCGAAGTAGCTCCCCCCGGTGCCCCGCTGGTCCCAGGCCACCAGGGTGAAGTCGTCCGTCAGGTCCAGATGGCGCTTGGCGATGCCGTGGCGGTTGGGGACGCCGGGACCGCCGTGTAAAAAAAGAAGAACGGGGTTTCGTTCGGCGGTTCCCCAAATGTGGATG
>JAGBDQ010000023.1 GCA_017937415.1 Oscillospiraceae bacterium | reverse complement strand
CCTTGTCCAGGAACATCCGGTTAGGGTTGTAAGTCCAGTGGCTCCCCGCGCCATAGAGGGTGGCCGCGCCCATAATAAGGGAGATCGAAGCGTCCACCTCAAAGGCGTTTTTCAGGTCTTTCCCGGTGAGATATACCGACACCAGGGGATAGCCGGGACTCCCGTCGGCCCCCGAACCCAGGGAGAGAATATCGAAGGCCTGGGAGGTGGTGACCTCCCCTTTGCGGATGCGGTCCCGGATGACCCCGTCCGGAGTCACGGCAAAGGCGATGGGGTCATAGTTATCCCCCTCCAGTTCTTTCACCGTGGCCATGTATGCCTCGCCGATCAGATCTCCGGTCTGGGCGATGGTGAAATCCCGGTCGGCCACCGCGATGACCTGGTCGTAAGACAGGCCGAACTGGGAGAGGTAGTTCTCGTCCACCTTGGTCTTGAAACTCTGGGCCAGAGCCTCCATGTCCGGATCGGCGGGGACGGAGGAGTCCAGGGGGGTGAGGGTATAGTCGGTATAGCCCCCCTCCGAGGTGATGGTGATGGAGCCCAGGTTCTTTGTGTAGGGTCCGCAGGAGACAATGAGGGTATCGTTCACCTCAATGGGTTCGGTAAGGGTGGAGTGGGTGTGGCCCGAGATGATGAGGTCGATGCCGTCCACCGCCTTGGCCAGCTCGTAGTCCTCCCCCTTGCCGTCCTCGGTGCCCGTGTGGGAAAGGCAGATGATGAAGGTGGGGTTTTCCTTCTCCCTGATCTCGGCCACGACACGTTTGGCGGCCTCGGCCACCGGCTCCAACTTCATGCCCGACATGGGGGCGCACTCGTCGGAATCCACACCCATGACGCCGAAGACAGCGATTTTCATACCATCCCGCTCGATGACAGTGTAGTCGGTGACAGGATAGTTGTTCATAGCGTCCACCGCCACCTGGGCGGAGGGATCTTTGGGGGCGCGGTAGTTGGCCTGGACGATCTGGGGCAGAGCTTCCCCGCTCTCCTTGGCGGCGGAGAGCATATCGGCAAGGCCCTGGGGCCGGTAGTCGAACTCGTGGTTACCCAGGGTCACCACGTCGTAGCCCATGGCCCCCAAAGCCCGGAGTTCGGGAGCGTCGGTGGAATAGACCGTCTGGAACAGAGAGCCCATGGAGAAGTCTCCTGCGTCCACCGTGATGGTGGCGTGTTGGGCGCTCTGACGGGCGTTCTTCAGGGCGGTGGCAAGCCGGCCATAGCCGCCGATGTCGGCGGCATCCGGATAAAAGTGGTCGTGGGTGTCGTGGGTGAAGAGCACGGTCAGGGCCACCTGGGGCTCGTCGGCCCGGACCGTCAGGGCGGGCAGGGCGGCGGCGAGGGTCAAAAGCAGGGCAAGAGCCATGGCCGCCATGCGGTTCAGGGGTTTTCTCATAGATGGTTCCTCCTTTTTCGGTTCGGCGAAATAAAACCTTTGATCGTTCTCTGGATAAATACTATATTATCCCACAGCAGGCTGTTTGTCAAATTGAAACGCCCCGCACGAAAGGCAAAAAAAGGACCGGCTTACGTAAGCCGGCCCTTTTCTTATTCATAGATCTGGTAGTAGAAAAAGAGGGTCACCAGGCTCAGGAGCAGGTAGACCGCTCCCGCCTGGAACAGGCCCGCCGGGGTCTTGCGTTCCTGGGTCTTGCGCTCCCGGTACTGCTCCATGGTCTCTTTCTCCCAGTTCAGGACCGGGAGGGCCATATTGACCACCGTGCGCAGGCCAAAGCCGATCACGTCAAAGGTCCCCTGGTTCGTGGCCGCCCGGATGCCGCCGGTCCCCAGCAGGAGGACCGCCGCCACAAAGCATCCGTCGCACAGGCACTGGATCGGGGGATAGCCCCGGCCCTGGTTCAGAAAGAACACGGCCGCCGCCATGATCGCCCCTGCTGCCAGATGAGTCAGAAAATCCCGCAGCTTTTCGCTCATTTTCCGTTCAGCTCCGCCATGATCTTCTGATACTCCGCCTCATTGCACTGGACGAAGTGGCCCGGACGGACCTCACGGAAGCTGGGCTTATCCACGGTGTAGTCATGCTCGGCCAGGGGATTGTAGGTGATACGCTTGCGCTGACGCTCATAGATAGGATCCGGCAGCGGAATGGCGGAGAGCAGGGACTTGGTATAGGGATGCAGCGGGTGGGCAAAGAGCTCGTCGGAATCGGCCATCTCCACCATCTTGCCGAAGTACATGACGCCGATACGGTCGGAGAAATACTTGACCACGCTCAGGTCGTGGGCAATGAAGAGAAGGGTCAGGCCAAAGCGTTCCCGCAGCTCGTTGAGCAGGTTGATGACCTGGGCCTGGACCGACACGTCCAGAGCGGACACGGGCTCGTCGGCAATGATGAGCTCGGGGTTCATAATGATGGACCGGGCCACGCCGATCCGCTGACGCTGGCCGCCGGAGAACTCGTGGGGATAGCGGGAGGCGTGCTCGGGCACCAGGCCCACCAGTTCCAGCATCTCGTAGACCTTCTGGTCAATGACCTTCTTGTCCTTCTCCCCCTGGATGACCAGGCCCTCGGAGATAATCTCCCGGACGGTCATACGGGGGTCCAGAGAGGCAATGGGGTCCTGGAAGATCATCTGGATCTGGGTGACCAGCTTCTTGTCCACCGTCTTGTTGTCGTGCTGGGCGGACTTGATCTCTTCCTTTTGGGCCTTGATGAACTCCTCCAGCTCGGCCTTTCTGGCCCCGTCGGCGGTCTTCATCTCCTCCCGGGCCGCCTTGATGGCGTCCTTGTAGGACTGGGTACCGGCGGAGATACGCTGTCCCTTGAAGATGACGTTGCCCGAGGTGATATTGTAGAGCTTGATAATGGAGCGGCCCGTGGTGGTTTTACCACAGCCCGACTCGCCCACCAGACCAAAGACCTCGCCCTTCTTGATGTCAAAGCTGACGTCGTCTACGGCCTTTGTAACAAAATTGCCGGCCTTGAAATACTGGCAGAGGTGCTCGACTTTAAGCAGGGGTTCCTGGTTGCTCATCGTTCGATTTCCTCCTCTCATTCATTCTGGCAATACGGTCTGTCACAGCCTTGGGCGGATCCACCTTGGGAGCGTCCGGATGCAGCAGCCAGGTGGCCGCGTAGTGGGTGTCGCTGATCTGGAACATGGGGGGCTCCCGTTCAAAGTCGATCTTCATAGCATACTGGTTACGGGCGGCAAAGGCATCTCCCTTGGGGGGGTAGATCATATTGGGGGGCGTACCGGGGATGGCGGAGAGCTTCTCGTTGGTGTCCAGGTCGGGCATGGAGCTCATCAGGGCCCAGGTGTAGGGGTGGGCCGCATGATAGAAGATGTCCTCGGCAGTGCCGTACTCCACGATTTTACCTGCGTACATGACGGCCACCCGGTCTGCCATGTTGGCCACCACGCCCAGGTCATGGGTGATGAAGATGACCGAGAGCTGCCGCTCGGCCTGGAGCTTGTTGATCAGCTCCAGGATCTGGGACTGAATGGTCACGTCCAGAGCGGTGGTGGGCTCGTCACAGATGAGGATATCCGGGTTGGCAGCCAAAGCGATGGCGATGACGATGCGCTGGCGCATACCGCCGGAGAACTCGAAGGGATACTGCCGATACCGCTTATGGGGCTCGGCAATGCCCACCTCCTCCATGAGCTTGATGGCCCGCTGCTTGGCGATCTGGGGAGTGACCTTGGCCACCACACCAGAGGCGTTAGCCTTCAGATAGTCGATAACGGCGATGGTCTCGGCATGATAATCCCGATCGTCCGCGGCCGCAAGCAGCTGGTTGTAATGCTCCTTCAGGCGGTCGATCAGGTGGGCAATGTTGGCCTTGACCAGCTCCAGGTCGGTGACGGCGGCGTCGGCCAGCTCGTAGCCCGGGTTCTTGCCCTTGGCCACCAGGTCGTCGTACTTCCGCTTTTCCTTGTCGTACTTCCGCAGGATCTTCACATTCTCCTTCACGCCGTGGAAGTAGCTGTCCAGTTCCCCCTTCAGGCTGGGGATAAAGGTGTAGACCACGCTGTCCTTGGTGATGGCCAGGGGGTCAATGGTGTTCTTGACCACTGCGGCCAGATGCTTGGCCGTCTCCTGGCACTCCTTTTTGTCCAGCTTTTCCTTGGCAAAGACCGGGCGGGCCTTCTCCAGCTCCTCCATGGCAGTTTTGATGTTGCCGTAGGTGACGCCGGCGGAATGGGCCAGGGCCTTCTCGGCATCCTGGATAAAGGAGAGCATAAAGTTGTCGTCCAGATACTTCAACAGGTACTCGTTGAGCTCCTCCATGGGCATATCGGGCAGCTCCTGGCCGCTGAAGGTGACATAGTAGCCCATGCGGAAGAAATCGGGGGCGGTCAGTCCCACATAGGGGGTGATAATCTCACGGAGCCGGTAAAGGCTCTTCAGGAGCTCGGGATAGTCCTTTTTCTTGAACTGGGCCACCAGGCCGCCCGCCAGGGAATCCACCTCGGCCTTGTTGCTCTCGGGCACCACATACTTGTGGATGGAGGCCTTGGCGCAGCGCTCGATGTCCTTGAGCCGGTCAACGGCGCCCTTGCCGGGAGAATTTTTTTCCAGCTCGAAGGCGATGACCTCAATGTCCTCCAGGCTCTCCTCGGCCCCCTCGTGGGCCAGGTTGTAGGCGGCCTCCAGCTTGGTGTGCTCGATCTCAAACTTGTCGAACTTCTTGCAGTTCTCGGCGGTGCGCTCCTTGCCGGCGGGGTCCACCTCGCCCATCTTCTCGCTCAGGCGCTTGAGGTAGCCGTTGAAGTTGTTCCGGCTCTCCTTCTGGCGGATCTTGCCCTTGAGGATCATGGCCTCGGTGAGCTGCTTGCCGATACGGACGATGGGGTTCAGGGAGGACATGGGATCCTGGAAGATCATGGCGATCTTGTCGCCCCGGATCTTGTGGAAGTCCTCCTCGGAGATCTTCAGCAGGTCCTGGCCGTCATAGATGATCTCGCCGGACTCCACGATGGCGTTTCCGGCCAGAATGCCCAGAATGGCCTTGGAAGTGACCGACTTGCCCGAGCCAGACTCGCCCACGATAGCCAGAGTCTCACCCTTGGCTAGGTCAAAGTTGATGCCCCGGACGGCCTGGACCTTACCGTTGCTGGTGTGGAAGGAGATCCGCAGATCCTGTACATGCAGTTTGTTTTCCATCAGTCTTCCACCCCTCTCGTAGTCGGGTTAAAGGCGTCCCGCAGGCCGTTGCCGAACAGGTTGAAGGAGATCATCAGCAGTCCCAGGAAAATACTGGGCCAAAGGATGGCGTGGGGCGCCGAGGTGACGGCCGCCCGGCCGTCGCTGAGGAGGGTTCCGATGGTGGTGCCCGCAAAGGCTCTCAGGTTGACGATGCCCAGGTAGCTCATCTGGGTCTCGGTGCTGATGGTGCTGGGAATGACCAGTGCGCAGGAGGTGATGATGGTGCCGATGGCGTTGGGGAAGATGTGCTTGAACATCAGCCGTTTGTCCGAGGCGCCCAGGGTCCGGGCTGCCATGACGAACTCCTGTCCCTTGAAGCGGTAGAACTGCTTCCGGGTCAGGGCGGCCATGCCGATCCATCCCGTTAAGACAAAGGCAAACATGAAGGATCCTATAACGCCCACCTTAGCGGCCAGATGGAGCTGGAACAGGGTAGTGACCACCACGAAAGGAACGCCCGAGAGCACATCGCAGATCCGGTCCAGCACCATGTCAACTGCGCCGCCGTAGTAGCCCTGAATGG
>JAGBDQ010000022.1 GCA_017937415.1 Oscillospiraceae bacterium | reverse complement strand
GGCGTACTGGTAAGGTCTGCCGGTACAGTCTCCCGCGGCAAAGCAGCCGGGGAGATTGGTGGCCATTCCCCGGTCAACGGCGATATGCCCCTGTTCCGTGGCAAGTCCGGGGAGCAGGGTGGAGAGGGAAACGCTGTCCCGCAGGCAGAACATTCCGTGGACCGGGAGGACCGCGCCGCTTTTCAGGGTGAGGGCGCACAGGCGGCCGTTTTCTGTCTGCAGGCCTGTGATCCGGTCTTCCATACGCTCCACATTGGACGGCATATCGCCGGGGGCTTTGTACAGGGGGAAGAAGTACACTTTTTCGGCCGGCCCGGCCAGATACGTTACCTCGTGCTCAAACCGGCTGCTGCCGCACAGGATGGCGATGACCTTCCCGCGGTACAGGTTTCCGTCGCAGGTGGCGCAGTAGCTGACACCTTTTCCAACCAATTCCGTCTCCCCGGGCAAGGTCCCCACCGCGGCGACACCGGTGGCCAGTAAAATGGTGCGGGTCTCAAAGAAATCCTCCGCGGCCATAATGGCGTAGTGGCCGCCAAAGGGCACAATGGAGGTCACCATCCGGTCCAGGATCTCGATGCCCAGATCCTGGCATTGCCGGGCAAACAGCCGGTTCATCTCCCGGCCGGACACCATGGGCAGGCCGGGGTAATTGGCGATCACTTCCGCCTTGCTGACCTTATCGCTGAAATTTCCGCTGCCGATCCAGAGGAAGTTCTTATTGTTGGCCTTCAGGGTCAGGGCGGCGGACACACCGGCGGGGCCGGTGCCGATGATAGCGGCGTCGTAAATCATATGGCAGGTTCCTCCTTACAATTTAATTTCATTATAGCCCTTTGCGGCGGGATATGCAATGGCCGTTATTTCAGTTCCGGCAGACCGGATGGGGAAAAAGTTGACCGTCTGCCTTGTATTTTTTCCAAGGAGCATATATAATAAATTGATTTCATATGTGAAATTTAAGAAAATCTTTCTTTCCCTTTCCCCGCGCTATTGGTATAATGGGGGAAAGGACCCCTACGGAAAAGAATCAAGAAAAGGAGCTGTTTCTATGCAGCGTTATGACTGCCTGGTTATCGGCGCCGGCTTTGCCGGGGCGGTGGTGGCCGGAGAGCTGGCCCGGGCCGGGAAAAAAGTGCTTGTGCTGGAGAAGCGTCCCCACGTGGGCGGCAACGCTTACGATTGCCTGGACGACGCCGGGGTGCTGATCCACAAATACGGCCCCCACATCTTTCACACCAACAACGCCCGGGTCTTTGAGTACCTCTCCCAATACACCGACTGGCTGGACTACCAGCACCGGGTGGTGGCCAATGTGCCCAAGGACGGCGCACCCCGGGAGCGGCAGGAGTATCCGGTGCCCTTCAACCTGACCTCTCTGGAGACCGCCTTCGGCCCTGAGGAAGGAAAGCGGCTGGGTGACAAGCTCATCGCTGCCTACGGGGCCGAGAAGAAGGTGACTATCCTGGAGCTCCGGCAGAGCAAGGACCCCGAGATCGCCGCCCTGGCCGACTATGTCTACGACCATGTGTTTGTCAAATACACCATGAAGCAGTGGGGCCAGACCCCCGAGGAGATCGACCCCAACACCACCGCCCGGGTGCCCGTGTTCCTCTCCCGGGATGACCGGTATTTCCAGGACAAGTACCAGGGGATGCCCATTGACGGCTATACCCCGCTGGTGCAGAAGATCCTCCGTCACCCCAACATTACCCTGAAGCTGAGCGCCGACGCCAAACGGCACCTGACGCTGGGGGAGGGAGAGCTCCTTCTGGACGGGGAGGTTTTTGAGGGTCCGGTGGTCTATACCGGGGCGGTGGACGAGTTTTTCGGGCTGAAGCACGGCCGTCTCCCTTACCGGACCCTGGATTTCCAGTTCGAGACCTGGCAGGAGGAGACCTTCGGCAAGCCGGTCCCCAAGGGCCGCCACGCCCTGACCGCCGGGGAGTTCTACCAGACCCACGCCACGGTGAACTATACCATGGACGAACCCTATACCCGCATCACCGAGTTCAAACGGCTCACCGGCCAGGATCTGCCCGGGGTCACCACCATCATGAAGGAGCACTCCAGAGCCTACACCGGGGCCCCCGGCGAGATCCCCTATTATGCCATCATCAATGAGGAGAATAACGCCCTCTACGCCAAATACAAGGCAGAGGCCGACGGCTACAAAAATCTTCGCCTGCTGGGACGGCTGGCCGAATATAAATACTACAACATGGACGCCATCATAGCCCGGGCTCTGGCCCTGGCGGACGAGCTGCTGGAGAGATAGGCAGCCTTTGGCTGCCGGGACAGTCGTTGACCGAAGGTCAATGACGTCCCCCGGGGCTCTATGAAAAATCAGAGACAGGAGTAGATAGGAATGGATAAAATTCTGACCTTCGCGGTGCCCTGCTACAACTCCGCGGACTATATGGACCACTGTATCGAGACCCTGCTTACCGGCGGGGAGGACATCGAGATCATCTTGGTGGACGACGGCTCCACCAAGGACGCCACCCCCCAGAAGTGCGACGAGTGGGCGGCAAAGTACCCCGACATTATCCGGGTCATCCACCAGGAAAACGGCGGCCACGGGGAGGGGGTCAACCAGGGCATCCGCAACGCCAGGGGCCTTTATTACAAGGTGGTGGACTCGGACGACTGGCTGGATACCGAGGCGCTTCAGAAGGTGATGGAGAAGCTGCGGGAGTGCGCCCGGTGGGAGAACCCCCTGGACTTGCTCATCGCCAACTATGTCTATGAGCACGTGGAGGATAACACCCAGAAGGTCATGGGCTACAAAAACGTGTTTCCTCAGGACCGGGTGTTTACCTGGGAGGAGATGGGCCGGTTCCGCCCCTCCCAGTACCTGCTGATGCACTCGGTGATCTACCGCACCCAGCTCCTCCGGGACTGCGGCCTGGAGCTTCCCAAACATACCTTCTATGTGGACAACATCTTTGTCTACGAGCCCCTGCCCTGGGTCAAGAGCATCTATTACATGGATCTGGACCTTTACCGCTATTTTATCGGCCGGGCCGACCAGAGCGTCAACGAGAAGGTGATGGTGGGCCGGGTGGACCAGCAGGTCCGGGTGAACCGGCACATGATCGAGAAGCCCGACCTCCGGGAAGTCAAAGCCAAGAGCCCCAAGCTGGCAAGGTACATGACCAGCTACCTCTCCATGATGCTCACCATCTCCTCCATCTTCCTGAACATTGACGGTTCCCCCGAGGCTCTGGGCAAAAAGACCGAACTGTGGGAGTATCTGCGGACGGTGGATCCCAAGCTCCACCATAAGATGAAGTACCGGGCCCTCTCGGCCTTCACCCTTCTCCCCGGCTACCAGGGCCGGAAGCTCACCATTTCGGTCTACCGTTTGGCCAGGAAGATCTATAAGTTTAACTGAATTAACCGGATCACGAAGGGCGCGTTGCCAAATAGGCGCGCGCGAAAAAAAGCAGAGCGGTCAGCCCGAAAAAGGGTTGGCCGCTCTGACTTTGCGGAGTATAATGAATGTGTGAAAAACAAAAACACACCGCTCAATCAGTATAGATTGAAAACAGAAGAAAATCAAGT
>JAGBDQ010000303.1 GCA_017937415.1 Oscillospiraceae bacterium | reverse complement strand
GTCAACCAGCCTGCTCCAGACCAGTTCTGCAGGTTGAGTGGACTTGCAACGAATCAACGACTCGGCAAGAATTCGATTTACGCTGTTTTCATAGTCTATATCAAAAACAACTAATTCAAAGCACCGACAAAATTTCCACATATCTTCATCTGAGACTGGGGAATTATTATTTGCTTTTGTAAGGCAGCTTTGTATGACCTCAAATTTTTCTCTCGTAGCGGCACTGGTGAAACGGGCTTGCTTAATGCGATCCATATAGGATTCCGCACTCAACGCAGCCATTGCCTGTTCGTGAATATATCGCAGTGCACGGATGCTCTCTTTTGCGATAAACCCTGTGATCAATGCAATTTTATCCACAGACCGATTGAAATCTGCCTTACAAAAATCATTCCAGGCAGCGGTAAAGACTTCTTGAAATATGGAATTGCCTGTGGTAATGCTCAGATCATGTTTTATTTGGCATAACAGTTTTGCGCTTCCGTGTGAATGAACAGCCGTGACAACTAAATCGTCCGTATCATAACCGAGGTGCTTTGCCTGAAAATCAATTCTCTGCACGGGGAGACGGAGGACAGGAGAAAAACCGTCAATCAATAGAGCCAATACAAACACAGTTTGGATACGCCGCTCAAAGTTGGCTCCGCCGTTCCCAGTAGAAAATGCGTTGCTGAGCTTTGCAATTTCATTTGCTTTTCTTGGCATAATATCACCCGATTTCAGTATAGCCTAACTAAAAGATACAATTTGCGAATTATGAGGTAAAAGTTAAAGAAGTATATTTTAAAGCTTACCAACATAATCCAGTAAGCCACATACAGTACGTTCACAGGATTGATAAAAGCCCAGAATTCCTGACGTGGCCCAAAGATGAATGTTTTCTTGAAGTGTCATCAGTTTCATCCTTTGAACTGTGGTAAGTAGATGAAATCCCCCATAGGAGGGGAGTTATTCTATAATTTTATCACGTTTTTCCGGTATCGTCTACTATGACACTTTGTCATGTTGCTTTACAATTCTACTCCACGGTACATTTGTAATAGGAGCGGCCATCCCTTGAGAGATTGGCCGCTCCGCTGTCTCGCATCTTTTCGTAATTCTGCTATTTTTGTATGATTTTTACACTTCCATAATGACCGGCAGGACCATGGGGTTCCGCTTGGTCTTTTTGAAGAGGTAATTGGAGATCTCGTCCCGGACGTCGGCCTTCACGGCGTTCCAGTCCCGGTAGTTGTTCCAGGCGCTCTTCTCCAGGGTCTGGGAGGCCAGGTCTTTCAGCTCCTCCATCAAAGCCTCGGACTCCTTCACATAGATGAAGCCCCGGGTGATGATGTCGGGACCCGACAGGAGCCCGCCGTCCTGGCTGGACACGGTGGCCACCACCACGATCATGCCGTCCTCGGCCAGGTGCTTCCGGTCCCGGAGGACCACAGCCCCCACATCGCCCACGCCGTAACCGTCCACAAAGACCCGCCCGGCAGGCACGGTGCCCGTGATCCGGGCTCCGGCTGCCGAGAGCTCAATGACCTTGCCGATCTCGGTGACCACGATGTTCCGGGGATCCATGCCCATCTCCTGGGCCAGCTTGGCGTGGGTCTTCAGGTGCCGCTGCTCCCCGTGGACCGGGATGAAGTACTTGGGCTTTACCAGGGCGTGGATGATCTTCAGCTCGTCCTGGCAGGCGTGGCCCGACACATGGAGCTCCCCGGCCCGCTCGTCCACCACCTCGGCCCCCTTGCGGTAGAGCTCGTTGATGACGTTGCCGATGGCGTTCTCGTTGCCCGGAATGGCGCTGGCCGAGAAGATCACCCGGTCCCCCGCCTGGATCTCGAACTGCTTGTGGGTGTTGAAGGCCATCCGGGTCATGGCCGACATGGTCTCCCCCTGACTGCCCGTAGTGACCACGCACACCTTGTTCTTGGGGAGGGACTTGATCTGGGCGATGTCCACGATGACCCCGGCGGGCACGTTCATATACCCCAGCTCGGTGGAGACCTTGATGGCGTTCTCCATCGACCGCCCGGTGATGGCCACCTTACGGCCATACTTGGCGGCCACCGAGATGATCTGCTGGATCCGGTCCACATTGGAGGCGAAGGTGGCCACGATGATCCGCTCCTCGCAGCCCCGGAAGAGGGCGTCGAAGGAGGCCCCCACGCTCTTTTCCGACTTGGTGTAGCCGGGTCGCTCCACATTGGTGGAGTCGCTCAAAAGGGCCAGCACCCCCTCCTTCCCCAGCTGTCCCAGCCGGGCCAGGTCGATCATGCCGCCCGAGACCGGGGTGGGGTCGATCTTGAAGTCGCCGGTGTGGACGCACACCCCCGCGGGGGTGTGGATGGCAAAGGCCACCGCGTCGGCGATGGAGTGGTTCACGTGGATGAACTCCACCCGGAAGGCCCCCGCCCGGACGGTCTCCCCCGCCTCGCAGGTGATGAGCTTGGTCTTGTTTACCAGGTGGTGCTCCTCTAACTTCAGCTTGATGAGCCCGGCGGACATTCTGGTGGCGTACACCGGGATATTCAGCTCCCGCAGCAGGTAGGGAAGGGACCCGATGTGGTCCTCGTGTCCGTGGGTGATGAACACCCCCCGGATCTTGTCCCGGTTACGGATGAGGTAGCTGAAGTCGGGGATGACCACGTCGATGCCGTACATGTCGTCGTCGGGAAAGCCCATGCCGGCGTCCACCACGATCATGTCCCCGCCGTACTCATAGACGGTCATGTTCTTGCCGATCTCGTTGAGACCGCCAAGGGATACGATTCTCAATTTTTCTGCCATTTGTTCAAAAAACTCCTTTTTTTCATTGATATGTAGACCGAGTGCATACCAAAAGGAAGCCAGGAGGCCGGGTGTCCTCTTTGGCCCTGAATCGCCCAAGAGTGACCCGGCCCCCTCGCCGGAGGGTGCGCTGCGGTCTGGTTTGCCTTATCAAAAACGCCGGTTGGCGTGTAAAGCCGAATGCGCGTGGTACATACGGATGGTTTATTATATCATACTTTTCCCGAAAAGTACACAAGTTTTTTGAAAATTCTGGAAATTCCTTGTCCCTCAGGGCTTCTGCCCCTTCTCGTCCAGCTCCCGCAGCTCCTTGCCGCCCAGGGCGCACAGCTCGTCGGCCGCCTCGGTGCTCACTGCCTCGGCAATGACCCGGAGGGCCCGCTTCCGGGTGATGGGCACCACGTAAAGCCACCCGGTCTCCACGGGGAGCCGGATCCCCTCCCCCTCCCGGCGGGCCTCCGGG
>JAGBDQ010000302.1 GCA_017937415.1 Oscillospiraceae bacterium | reverse complement strand
GTTAAAAAACGGCTGAATTTGTGGTGCCTTGCATAGGAAAAGAGCGCGTTACAGGTTTTTTATTCTGCAACGCGCCCTTTTTTTGTTTGAAAGACGGTCAGGCCATGGGGAGCAAAGTCACCTGCTCCATAAGGGTATCCACCAGCATTCGGCTGGGAGGCTTGGTCCCCGCGGTGGTCACGGCCCCCGCTGAGGCGGCCAGGGCAAGACGCAGGCAATCCTCCAGCGCCATGCCCTGATCCAGGCCGTAGCACAGCGCGGCAGCCATGGTGTCCCCCGCTCCTACGGTGGAGCGGACCTCCACAGGCAGGCTGGGCGCATACCAGGCGCCCTCCTCCGTAAAGAAACAAGCGCCCTCCCCACCCATGGACACACAGACCAACTTGACTCCCTTCTCCACCAGCCGGCGGCCCAAAGCCACGATCTCCTCCCGGGAGGGTTCCCCCTCCAGGCCGAAATACTGAGCCAGCTCAAAGGAATTGGGCTTGACCACATCGGGGCAGGCTTCCAGAGCCTTGGCAAAGAGTGGGCCGTCCGCATCCAGGAACACCCGGCTCCCCTTCTCCTTTACCGCCAAAATCAGCTGACGGTAAATGTCTTCAGGGACACCGGGACAGCGGCTGCCCGCTAGGACGAAGACAGTCTCGGGGGAGGCACAGCTCACCAGCTTGTTCCGAAGGGCCTCCAGCTCCCCCTCGGTCACGGTGGGGCCCTGCTCATTGATCTCGGTGAGATATCCCCCCGGCTCCACCAGCTTCAGATTGGTGCGGGTCTCTCCGGAGACCCGGATAAAATCGGGGGTGATCCCCTTTTCCCGCAGCAGCTCCTCAATAAGCCGTCCGGTGGAACCGGCCAGGAAACCGCAGGCAACGGAGCTTCCGCCCAGGGCGGCGATGGCCTTTGACACGTTGATGCCCTTGCCGCCCACGTCCTTCTCCACCTTTGTCAGCCGGTTCAGGGCCCGCGGGTGGATGGCACCGATCTCAGCGGTCTTGTCAATGGCCGGGTTGATTGTCACTGTAATGATCATAGTATCTCCACCTTGTAAAAACTCACCTTGCGGCCCTGGTAAAACAGGGCCGCAAGGTGCCACGCGGAACTTACTTCAGAGCGGTCAGTTCATCAGCCAGGGTCCAGCACAGCTCCTCAGACTGGACAATGGTGCCCAGCATATCCAGAAAACCGTGGTCGCAGCCCAGATAGTGGACCAGCCGGGTGGGAACGCCCAGGTCGCTGAGCCGTTTGGCCGCATAGTCGGCCCCCACGGTCAGGTAGTCATACTGGGCGGCAATGACCAGGGTCTCGGGGAATTTCTTCAGCTGCTCGTCACTGGCACAGGCCGCACTTACCAGAGGATTGGATGTGGTGGTCTTTCCCTGGAGGTAGAGGTTGTTGCTGCTGCTGGAGTCGCTCTTCTCCATACCGCTCTTGATCCGGTCGATGCGGCTGTAAGCCCCCTCCCGGTCAGCGTCACACACATTGTACTCCTCATAGCTCCAGGTGTACTCCGAGGCGGGGATGTCGTGGTAGTTCCGCATATCCCAGCCGGGGTAAATGCCGATAAGCTTTTTCACGATCCCGTCGGTATCCTGCAGGACGCAGGCGGCGGACAGGCTTCCGCCTGCGCTGTCCCCGGCCAGGACCAGCTTCTCCGGATCAGCCCCGATCTCAGTGGCGTGGGCGTGGACCCACTGAACGGCACCCCAGCAGTCCTCAATGGGCCCGGGGAAGGGGCATTCCGGGGCCAGACGGTACTCGGGGAACACCACCACAGCCCCCGACTTTTCGGCAATGAGCTTCATCTGGTTGGCATAGAGCCGCATATCTCCGGCGGTAAAGCCGCCGCCGTGGAGGTAAATCAGCGCAGGCTGTCCCGGCTGGGCGTTGGCAGGACGGTAGATGTAAAGGTCGATCAGGTGGTCCCCCGCGGGAATCAGCCGCTCGGTGACCTCCACCTCAGTGGTGGTCAGATCGTAGGTCACCTTGTCGGGGCGGTAGCGCTCCCCGCTGAGGGTCCAGCCTCCCTTGGCCCGGGCGGAGAACATCTTCCGCTTCATCTCGATGATCTCCCGGAGCCTGGGGTCCAGCACATTGCCGCCGTCAGCGTCGGGGATGGCCTTGTTGAGCACCATCATACCATTTTTGTGGGTGGTTGTAAACTGCTTCTCCCGGATCTGGCCGGGGAGGGAAGGATCATATTTACGCGGTTCCATAGACAGATGTTCCTTTCTGGGGAAGTTTGATCCGGTCAGGCGGCTTCCTCGTCATCAAAGACCGAGTCGTCAAAGCCGATGACATTGACGGTGATGAAGCTCATGACGGCCATATACACCACCAAAATAATGGCGTTGCGGAAGTTGGCCACGTCGCTGTTGGGGCCAAGGTACAGAAGGATGTTGGTCAGGGAGTAGCCACCAAAGGCGTAGCACTTCAGGTGCAGGATACCGGTGAGAATACCGGTGGTGAAGGCGGTGATAAAGTAAGCGTAGAAGGGCTTGACCATCTTGTAGCAGATGCCGTAGGTGGTGGGCTCGGAGATGCCGCCCAACAGAGCCGAGAGGGAGGCGGTGAAGCCCAGCTGCCGCAGGGAGCTCTTCTTGGTCTTCAGGGCCACAGCCAGGGCGATGAAGCCGGGGGTGATGGTGCAGCAGAAGAACCAGATGTTGATGAAATCATCGTAGCCCACCGAGGAAAGGCTGGCCATAGCAATGGGGACCAGGGCCAGATGGAAGCCGGGCATGATAAGGCCCACAGTGGAGGCAAACAGGATGATGGCGGGGACCACGGCCCAGGGAGCAACCTCCCGGATGGCGTTAACACCCATGGCAATGTAGTCGGTGAACAATCCGCCCAGAGGCCCGGTGACGGTCAGGGTGATGACCGAGGTCAGCAGCAGGAGCAGGAAGGGCTTGAGGAAGTGGCGGGCCACCTCGGGAATGATTTTCTTGAGCAGCTTATCCAGCTGAGCCATCACAAAGATGGACAGGATGATCTGGATCACAGCGCCGTTATAGGTGGTGCGGAGAACGGGCAGGCCGAAGTAGCTGGTAAAGCCGCCCTCGGCTGCGGCCGAGACCCAGTCGGGGTAGAGCAGGAAGCAGGCCAGCAGCATGGCCAGCACAGGCTCAGTGTCAAACTTCTTGGCCGAGGTATAGGCCACCAGCACGGGCAGGAAGTAGAACACGGTCTGGGACAGGTTGGTCAGGATCTGATAAGTAGAGTTGCTGGCATCCACATGGAAGAACACGGTCATGATAGTCAGAACGGTGGAGAGAAGACCGCTGGCAATCAGGGCGGGGACCACAGGGCTCAAGATCCCGGCCATCATCAGCAGGAAGCTGCTGAAGAGCTGGGGCAGCGTTTTCTTTTCCCTGGGACCGTTTGGCTTTTCAATGTTGCCGCCGCCGGTGACGCCGGTGAGCTTCTCGGTGGCCAGAAACAGGTCCTCAATAATGGCCCCCACGATGACCTGCAGGTAGTCGCCGGCCAGCTCCACGCCGTAAACGCCGTCGATCTTTTTCAGTTCATCCACATTCACCTTGGCGGGATCCACCACGTTGATCCGCAGACGGGTGGCGCAGTGGTTGAGCTGGGCCACGTTACTCCGGCCGCCGATCTCTCTGACGATCTGCTGGGCCATCATGGGGATGTTGTTTGTCTGTTTTGCCATCTCAAATTCCTCCTCATAAAAATTCGTGCTTTTGACGGTTTTTAAAGTCGCCTCTCCAACGACTTTGGTGATTTTAGTATAGCGTGACGGATTCCTTTTGTCAATAGAAAACTTTATGAAAGTTATTTTCTTATATGAAAGAGGAGTAGCTTTAGGCGGAAATCCCCGGGATAGCTTTACAAAAGTGGATTTTATGATACAATGAGAAAGAAGAAATTCCCGTTTGCCCGGAAGAGGAGGTCTTACCATGTCCGGCTCTCAGACCAATATCATCAGCCTGCTCTGCTCGGATCTGACTCTCTTTGCCGCCGAGCGGCGGATCGCCGACTATATCCTGGCCAATCCCCAGGAGGCGGCCAACATGACCCAGTCCCAGCTTGCCGCGCAAAGCGGCAGCTCAGAGGCCACAGTCTCCCGGTTCTGCAAGAAGTTAGGATTTGAAAATTATCGGGTGTTCCAGCTTACGCTGGCCCGGGACGTGCGGGAGACCCGACAAATCGGCGCCTACTCCAACAATGTGAGTATGGAGGATATTCCCCAGTCGCTGGAGAACATTCTGAACAACAAGCTCAACGAGATCACCGCCACCATCCACTCTCTCAGCGAGGATTCTCTGCTGCGGGTACTGGATCTGCTCCGGAACGCCTCCATCATTGAAGTTGCGGCCGTGGGCAACACCATTCCGGTGGCTCTGGACGCCTCCTTCAAGTTCAAGCAGCTTGGCCTGCGGTGTGTCATGAGCGAGATCTTAGAGCACCAGTCGGCCTTTGCCCTCACCCTGACCCCCCAGGATCTGCTCTTCCTCATCTCCCATTCCGGCCGGTCCCGGCGGCTGTTGGATATTGCGAAGATCGCCCGGGAACGAAGGGTGCCCATCGTACTGATCACCGGGGACCCCAGTTCCCCTCTGGCCAGGGTCTCGGATCACTGCCTCTATTCCACCAATCTGGAGAGCCTGCTCACCACCAAGGAATTTACTCTTTCCCGCATCTCGGCCCTCACTATCATTGAGGTCCTTTACCTTTTCCTGGTATCCTCCATGCCCACCGCCCGGCGAAATATCAGCCAGCATGAGGAAACTATGCGTTCCGATAAAATTCTCTGAAGCGGTTTGCCAAACCCATTGCATATATAGAAAGGACCGGGGATCCTCGGTGAGGGTCCCCGGTCCTTCTTGTTGTTTCGTTATTTCTCCCCGGTCCCAGCTTTCTTTGCTGCCTTCCGGGCTTTCCGGGCCTTGCGGGTGCGGATGCGGTAGACGATAAACACAATGAGAGCGATCAGCAGAAGCGCCACCAGCAGCACCACCAAGGTGGGCATGCCCATGGGGATAAGGAGCTTGACGGGGTTCCAGCTGGGGGCCACCGTCTTACTCACGGGACCGGGGGTCAGGTCGCTCCCCGCCACCTGGAGGTAGGCGGCAAAGGCCTGCCAGGCCTTCAGCTCCCGGCCCTGGGCATCGTGAAGAATACAGTCCTCAAAGTCGGTGATCTCATTTCCGTTCGCGTCCCGGGGGGTGATGGAGAGAAGGCCCATGGATTTGCCCTTCACGGTGGAAAGCATCTGGCCCGAGTAGAGGTCGGCCACCACCCGGTAGAGCTTGTTGTCGTCAATGGCCCCGGCGATCTCGGCTGTCACGATCTTGCTGTCCGTCACCTTGTCCAGGAACATCCGGTTAGGGTTGTAAGTCCAGTGGCTCCCCGCGCCATAGAGGGTGGCCGCGCCCATAATAAGGGAGATCGAAGCGTCCACCTCAAAGGCGTTTTTCAGGTCTTT
>JAGBDQ010000301.1 GCA_017937415.1 Oscillospiraceae bacterium | reverse complement strand
GCGTCCTGGAGGTGGGTGCGGCCAATGCGGATCAAGTCGGGATAGCGCTCCTCGATGGCCCGGAAGGCGTCAGCCAGACGCTGGGCGGCAGGCAGGACCCGCTGGGTGACCGCCAGGACGGCGGCAATGTGGAGGGCCGAGGGAAAGGTGTCGTTGGAGGACTGGGAGGCGTTCACCTGGTCGTTGGGGTGGAGAGAAATGCCCCGCTCCCCAGCCAGGTGGGCAATGACCTCGTTCACGTTCATGTTGGTCTGGGTGCCGCTGCCCGTCTGCCAGACCACCAGAGGGAACTCTTCCTCCCACTTGCCCGCCCGGATCTCCCGGCAGATCTCCGAGATGACGGCGGCCTGCTCAACCGTGAGCTTGCCCGCCCGGGCGTTGGCCTGGGCGCAGGCCTCCTTCAGGTAGGCAAAGGCGGTAATGACCTCTTTGGGCTGGCGCTGGCCGCCGATCTTGAAGTTGTCCCGGCTCCGCTGAGTCTGAGCGCCCCAGTGCCGGTCCGCGGGGACCTGCACCTGGCCCATGGTATCGTGTTCGATGCGGTATTCCATAGCATTCCCCTCAGATCCGGGCCACGCCGTCTTTGCGGGCGGCCTCAGCCACAGCCTTGGCCACAGCGTCCTTTACCCGGGGGTCGAAGGCCTGGGGCAGAATGTAATCGGCGCTGAGTTCCTCGTCGCTCACCAGTCCGGCGATGGCGTAGGCGGCGGCGATCTTCATGTTCTCGGTGATGGCACTGGCCCGCACATCCAAAGCCCCCCGGAAGATGCCGGGGAAGCAGAGCACATTGTTGACCTGGTTGGGGAAGTCGCTGCGGCCGGTGGAGACCACGGCCGCCCCGGCGGCCTTGGCCTCGTCGGGGAAGATCTCGGGGGTGGGGTTGGCGCAGGCGAAGATGATGGGATCCTTGGCCATGGTTTTCACCATCTCGGCGGTGAGGGTACCTGGGGAGGAGACCCCCACGAACACATCGGCCCCCTTGATGACCTCAGCCAAAGTGCCCTTCTCGCGGTTCCGGTTGGTGATCCTGGCCATCTCCTCCTTGATGGGGTTGAGGCCCTCCCGGCCCTCGTAGATGGCTCCCTGGCGGTCGGTCATAATGACATTTTTGAGGCCCATGGACATCATCAGCTTGATGATGGCGATGCCGGCGGCGCCGGCTCCCGAGGTGACGATCTTCACGTCCTCGATCTTCTTGCCCACCACCTTCAGGGCGTTGAGCATACCGGCCAGGGTGATGACGGCGGTGCCGTGCTGGTCGTCGTGGAAGATGGGAATGTCGCACCGCTCCTTCAGCTTCTCCTCGATCTCAAAGCACCGGGGGGCCGAGATGTCCTCTAAGTTCACCCCGCCGAAGCTCCCGGCCAGAAGGGCCACCGTGTTGACAATGTCGTCCACGCTCTTGCTGCGGACGCACAGGGGGATAGCGTCCACATCGCCGAAGGCCTTGAAGAGAACGCACTTGCCCTCCATGACGGGCATGCCGGCCTCGGGGCCGATGTCCCCCAGGCCCAGAACGGCGGTGCCGTCGGTGACCACGGCCACGGTGTTCCAACGGCGGGTCAGGTCGTAGGACTTGCTGACATCCTTCTGAATCTCCAGGCAGGGCTGGGCCACGCCTGGGGTGTAGGCCAGGGCCAGAGCCTCCTTGGAGTCCACGGCGGCACGGGGGGTCATTTCGATTTTTCCCTTGAGTTCATAGTGGAGTTTGAGCGATTCGCTTGCGTAATCCATGGAAAACACTTCCTTATTTTTAGTCGGCAGCTTTATTTTATCACAAACAGAAGCCGGGCGCAATGTGCCTTTCCTCTCTTTTTCAATTGACCCAGACCGGCGGAACTGATATCATAAGAGTACAGAACGATCTGATTTTTGGAAAGGAGGCGCCCCTGTGGAGATTCAGACCATTCTCTCCCAAATGTCCCTGAAAGACAAGATCCGCCTTTGCAGCGGCGCCGACTTCTGGCACACCAAGGCCATGCCGAAATACGGCATTCTCTCCTTCTCCATGGCCGACGGCCCCCACGGTCTGCGCTGGCAAAACGGGAAAACCGATATGCTGGGCATCAACAACTCTCTCCCCGCCACCTGCTTCCCCCCGGCGGTCACCGCCGGGGCCACGTGGGATGAGGAGCTTCTGGCCCTCCAGGGGCAGGCCATTGGAGAGGAAGCTTTGGCCTACGGGGTAGACATAGTGTTGGGGCCGGGATGCAACATCAAGCGGGATCCCCTGTGCGGGCGGAACTTTGAATATTTCTCCGAGGACCCCTTTCTCTCCGGCAAACTGGCTGCCGCCTTTATCAAGGGTCAGCAAAGCACCGGGGTCTCCTCCTGCCTCAAGCACTTCGCGGCCAACAACCAGGAATACAAACGCCAGAGCGGGGACAGCCGGGTGGATGAG
>JAGBDQ010000300.1 GCA_017937415.1 Oscillospiraceae bacterium | reverse complement strand
TCCTGGGTCTTGTGATCCTGTGGAACCCCTTCAGGACCGGGCTCATTCTGTGGCGGGTCATCGGCGGGGTGTTTCTCTATCTGGGGGCCTCCGACCTGTGGGCAGTCCTCAAGCTGGACCAGATGCTCAAAAAGTAAGGCTTTCGGAGGAAAACACCCATGCGAATGAGAAAAAAGCCCAATCTGATCCCCCGGCTGGAGGCCTGCGGCCCTCTGGTCATTCGCGATCCGAAAGCCATGCGGGGCCACTGGACCGACCTGCTCCCCGGCAGCCGTGAGGTACAGGTGGAGCTGGGCTGCGGCAAGGGCCGTTTCACGGTCGGCACCGCCCAGGCCCAGCCTGGTGTGATCCTGGCCGCGGTGGAGCGGGTCCCGGACGCCATGGTCATCGCCGCCGAACGGGCAAAAGAGCTGAACCTGAACAATGTCTTTTTCCTGGACGCCGACGCCGCCAACTTAGAGGAATATTTCGCCCCCGGCGAGGTGGGGCGGATCTACATCAATTTCTGCGACCCCTGGCCGGGCGCCCGGTACGCCAAGCGGCGGCTCACCCACCCGGGATTCCTGCTCCGCTACCGAACCGTCCTTGCCCCCGGCGGGCAGATCCACTTCAAGACTGACAACCATGACCTTTTTGAGTGGTCTCTCTTTCAGTTCCCCAAGGCGGGCTTTGCCCTCTCTGAGGTGACCCGGGACCTCCACGCCAACGGCATCCAGGGGGTCATGACCGACTACGAGGAAAAGTTCCACAATCTGGGCACCCCCATCAACCGGTGCGTGGGCACCATGGAGGACCTGCCCGCGGGGGCTGATAAGCTGGTCAAAGCCCCCCGGGAGGAGGAGATCAGCCATGAGGAATGAGTACGACAACGAGGCCTTTTTCTCTCAATATGCCCAAATGCCCCGCAGTCAGGATGGCCTGGCCGCGGCGGGAGAATGGCACCAGCTTAGGCCCCTCTTTCCTCCCCTTGCGGGCAAGCGGATGCTGGACCTGGGCTGCGGCTACGGCTGGCATTGCCGCTACGCCATGGAACAGGGGGCGGCCCGGGTGCTGGGCATCGACCTGAGCGAGAAAATGCTCTCCCAGGCCCGGGAATTCGGAGAGGTCCCCGGCCTCTCCTACCGGCTGTGCGGCCTGGAGGAATATGAGTACCCGGAGAGCGCCTGGGACTGCGTGGTATCCAACCTGGTCCTTCACTACGCAGAGGACCTGGACAGCCTCTTTCACAAGGTACACAGGACCCTGGTCCCGGGCGGTGTCTTTCTCTTCAACATTGAGCACCCTGTGTTTACCGCCCGGCAGGGGCAGGACTGGATCTATGATGAGGGCGGCAAGCCGCTGTACTGGCCGGTAGACGATTATTTCCGCCCCGGCAGGCGAACCACCCATTTTCTGGGCTGCGAGGTGGAGAAGTACCACCACACCCTGACCCAGATTCTCATGGGCCTGCTGGACAGCGGTTTTGCCCTGGAGGCTGTGGAGGAAGCCCAACCCCCTGAAGAGATGATGGGCCTGCCCGGTATGGACGATGAGCTGCGCCGGCCTATGATGCTTTTGGTGAAGGCACGGGCCCACAAGTAGGCTTTGCAGTTTCACCAACCTGAGCGCCCCGCATAAGATGGATTGAAGCCGGACGGTAAACGCCCGAACTTCAAATTCTCTTATGGAGGTACTCAACTATGGGGTGCTGTAACAACGGTTTCGGCGGCGGTGGCTGCTGCTGGATCATCCTGATCCTCATTATCCTCATCTGCTGCTGCGGCGGCGGTAACTGGGGCGGCTGCGGCTGTGGCTGTGGCTGTGGCTGCAACAACGGCTGCGGCTGCAACAACAACGGCTGCTGCTGATCCCTTCCCTGCCTCCGGGCCTCCCCGCAACGGAGGGCGGCTTGGAGCACCGCTACACAAGAGAGAATACCAAAGATGACAGACGGCGGGCGGAGCACAGTGCTCCGCCCGCCGTTGTTTATACTCTGATAAGGTCAGTTCCGGGTCACAGAGTATCCGGTAAGGATCTCCTGCCCCTCCTCCGCTGCGGCGTGCTCAATGGTCACCCGGTCTCCCACGTTCAGAATCACGGCCAGAGAGTTTTGGGCGGCCGACACCGAGTAGAACACCTTCTCCCCCTCCAGACGGATGAAGTAGTAAGAGTTGCCGTCCATCACCGCCGAACGAAGCTCGGCGATGACGCCTGTAGCTGTCACGCCCGACCCGCCGGTACTGGTGGTGATCCCCTTGTTGGACAGCATCCGCACATAAGCCCGCTCGCACTCGGAGACCGTAGCGCCGGTGGCCACAATGTCGTACCGGGACACGTTGACCATGGCGTAGGTTTTCACCAGGTTGGCCGCGTCCTTCATGGGGATAAAGTAGGTGGGCTCCCCGCCGATGTTCAGCAGAATGGGGAAGGTAGCAATATAGCCCAGGTCCTGGACCACGCCCTGGGCCGAGGCCATCGCGGCGTACTCGGTAGCGCCGGGGGCAGTATAGTACTTGGTCTCCTTGGTCCGCAGATTGCAGAGAAGGAAGCCCAGGTTGGACTGGTCGGCGTTGGCCGAGGTGACGCCGGTGTACATATACACATCGTCATCCATGGCAATATAGTTGTAGCCCTCGGTGGTCTGGGTCACGTCCCGCTGCCCGAAGATAGAGTTTAGGAACCCATTGACCAGGGTACCGTGGTAGTCATACTGCCCCATCACCAAGTCGGGGTCATAGAGATTGTCCACCCAGTTGGGAACGTCGGCAGCGTCAAAGTAGGTGCACTCTCCGGTGACCGCGTCCACAAGCACGGCGCCAATGATGTCGGTACCGCCGAAGAGGCCGATGGTCCTGGCGATCCGGGGAGCGATCCAGTAGGGGCGGCCTTCCTCGTTGATCTCAAACTCAGGCTCAGCAAACATATAGGTGGGGAATTGGAACCGCAGGTGCCGCATGATGTTCCGGTTGAGCGGCTCGGAGAAGGAATACTTGATCCCCTCGGAAAGCCGGACCACCGTGGCCTGCTGGGTCACCATATCCACGATCACATAGGCGGGCAGGCCGTCGCCCCGGTTGGTAAACCATTTAATGAGGTCGGCGTAAGCGATGGGGGCCACCCGCACCGGCCTGTCCTGATAGTTGATCTGGGTGGAGTCGTCGGAATACTCAAACTGGCTCACCATGTCGCTGAGAGTGCCCATCTGCCGGTCACTGAGGTACTCAGCCGAATCCCGGTCCAGGGTGGGGATCTTGTTGAAGGAGATCTGGGTAATGTCAGCAGTAAAGTCCCCGGTCTGAGGGACCAGCAGGTCCCGGTAGGCACTGGCCCGGAAGATGGGGGCGGATACCAGCTGTCCCACCATCATCACGGCCAGCATCACCACCACTAAGATCCCCACGGGGAGACACTGGGATTTGATAAAACTGAAATACTCCTTGACGCCGCCCCTTCCCCGCAGGTCCAGTCCCGAGGTCACCAAGGCGCAGAGGATGTAGACCGCGCAAAGCAGCAGTACAAAAATATAGAACTCTTCCGCGTGAAGGTTGATGGCCGGCAATGTCAGATAGAAGCCGACTAAGCCAAAGAGGAGAGTCACCACCAGATTGATCAGGATCTTCTGCCCCCGGGTCTTGGGCTTTTTCATTTTTTGTACCTTTTCCTTTCCCAAATGAGATCATTCCTTTCTGTCATGGGTAAATGGTGGATACCGTTCTATTATAGCCACTTTTTTCCAGAAAGGCAACAGGCTTGTGAAAGTTTCCCCAGTGGCGGCGCAGTATGATGTCTTTCTGTTCCAAGCCACTGGGGCAGATAAAAAGAAGCTGAACACCAATAGTGTCCAGCTTCTTTTTGGCAGCGGGAGAAGGATTCGAACCCTCACATACAGAGTCAGAGTCTGCTGTGCTACCCTTACACAATCCCGCTATTTTGCGTTCACTTCTGCAAACGCAAGAGCTATTATACCAAATATAAGAAGAATGTCAAGAGGTTATATCAAAAAACTTTTCTGAATAAATAGCAGGAAATGTATGAAACTATTCCCTGTACAAATGGGACGTTTCGGCGTTCTGTTTTTGAAGACGGATGAAACCCTTGGCCGGCCGCCAAGGGTTCCATCTAATTTGTAATGGGAGGAACAAAAAATGAAAGTTACCATTGACCGGGACGGATGTATCGGCTGCGGCTTATGCGCCGCCACTTGTCCGGAAGTCTTCCGGCTCGCGGAGGACGGTTTGGCTGAGGTCTACGCCCCACCGTCGGAAGAGACTGCGGACCAAGTGAGAAAAGCCGCCGAAAAATGCCCTGTTTCCGTGATCAGTGTAGAGGAGTAAATCCCCGTTTCATGTTCAACTAAATTGTCTTTCCAGTAATTTCCCATTCTCCATCACCATGACCCGGTCATACCGCCCTATCAGACCGTCTTGGATCCGGTGGGTAATGGTCAGGAGAGTCAGGTCCTCCATCTCCAAAAGTTCCCCCTCGATCTCATTTGCGGCTGCCACATCAATGGCCGAGACCCCCTCGTCCAGGATCAGCACCCTCACCCCCCGGATCAACGCCCGGGCCAGGGCAATGCGCTGGCGCTGCCCGCCGGAAAGGTGGGCTCCATTCTCTCCGCAGCTTCCGTCCAGCCCGCCTGCAATGCCAGGGAGGAAGCGGTCCACGCCCGACAGCCGCAGGGCGCGGCCCAGCTCTTCCTCAGAGAATTCCTCCCCCAGGCAGATATTGAAGCGCAGGGTGTCATTGAACAGAAAGGTGCTCTGGTGGATCACCGTGACCAGGCTCCGCAGCTTTCCGTTGTCGAGCTCATGGAGCTCTGTCCCGTCGTAGCGAATGGCGCCGGTATAGCCCGCGTAATTGCCGCTGAGCAGCTTGATCAGGGTGGATTTCCCGCAGCCGCTGGGACCGATCAGCGCCAACTTCTCGTTTTTATGAAGGGTCATGTCCAGATGCTCCAAAACCGGTACATCCTCCGCGTAGCGGAAGGACAAGTCCCGGACCTCGACCTTGTCCTCCAAACCGGGGACCTCCCTGCCGGTAAACTCGGTCTCTTCCCGGTCAATCATGTCAAGCACCATCTGGATGTTTTTCTTCTGGCTCAAGAGCAGCGGAAGCATCTGGGCATACAGGGTCAGGCTGCTGCTGAAGTAGCCAAAAAGGGAGGTGAACATCACTAAGGTGCCCACCGAGATGTCTCCCCGGACCGCCATAGTGCCCGCAATGAGGAAATTCACAAACCAGGCCACCCGATCCATGATCTGTCCTACATTCTCCAGCTCCGACAGGGTGACTCCCATCCTCTGGTCCACCTCGGACACCTCGGCGTTGGCCTTTCCGAAGCGTCCCCGGAGCTTGGGCAGCACCCCGAAGGCGGAGATGACCCCGTGCCCGTTCAGGGCCTCCTTCAGCTCCACGCTCATGGCGGCGTTTTTCGCGATCCGGGTCATGAGCAGCTCCTGAAGCTTTTTGTTGAAGCACAGGGGCAGGACCATGGAGAGAAGGCCGCAGAGGACCGAGACACACGCCAACAGGGGGCTGTAATAAAGCATGATGCCCAACACTGCCAGAGCGGAGATCCCGTAGCAGATCAGATAAAATACCGGGGTACTTAAATTGCCGGCCAGAGAGGCGGCGTTGCTGTTCACATAGGACATATATTCCGCCGTATCCTTTTCCTCGAAACGGACTACGCTCCGCCTCATGATGCCGTCATACAGGTCGCCGCGCAGCGATTCGGCCAGCTTTGCCTCAAAGCACTTCCGGGCCACACCGCTGAAAAAGTAGCTCAGGGCCACGGCAAGGACCACGGCCCCGGCCACCCACAGCGCCCCACGGAAGCCCCCCATATCCCCCGAGATCACCAGGTCGATCATTCTCTGCTCCATGATGGCCGAGAAGGGGGTGAGAAGCTGGGTGGCGATACCGAAAATAAGGGCGGCCAGCACCCACCAAATATGTTTTTTATAATATCGCAGCATGGTCTACTCCCCCTTCTCTTTCGTGGCCGCCGCCTTTTCAGGCCTCCGCTTATCCGAGACCAGCCGCACCTCCGCCAAGGGATCCGCCACAAGCCGGGCCGCGGCAAGAAAGGGAACTGTGGCTCCCGTGAGATTGACCTTGTATGCCTTGACGCCGCCCTCCTCAGTCTCCAGAGAGAGCTCCTCGGTAAGCCGGAGGCGGGTGAACTCCGCCAGGATAGCCTCAGTCTCCTCCCGGGCCATGCCCAGCAGGCGTGCCAGCGCCCCCGCCGTGTGGAATTTGGGCGGCTCCCGATAGAGCCGCACCAGCAGAGTCAGGGCATGGGGCTCGGACAGAGCGGCAAAAAGCCGGCAGACCTTCTCATCGCAGGAGAGCAGATCGTCAGCCTCATTCTCCCCGTTGTAGATGGCCGACAGGAAAGAGCGTCCTCCCGCGGAAACCACCGTAATGACCCCCTCCGGGGAGAGATAGGTCTCCTCAAAGTCCCGGCCGTCTATATTTACGAGCTCCGCGTTTTTCCCCATGCCGCCGGACAGCATAGCCTTTCTTATCAGGGAGATCATCTCCCCCCAGCGCTTGTCCTCGGGCAGAGATCCGATATAGCCCTCTACCGCCTGGGCCATGTCCTCCCTGTCTGCCCCGGTCCTGCCGAACAGGGCGTCCACCGTCACCCCCAGCACATCCGAAAGAGCCGGGAGCAGGGAAATGTCCGGAGTGCCTCCGCTCTCCCATTGGGACACGGCGGAGCTGCTCACCCCGATTTTCTCCCCCAGCTCCCGCTGGGTCAAACCCTTTTCTTTTCTGAATCTCAAAATTTGCTCCCCTACGATGGAATAGCTCATGACGCATCCTCCCTGGCTCAAGTGGTGCTTACAGCATATCACAAGCATTGCTTAAGTTCAATGGGCGGACTCTCACGTAAAATTAAGCATTACTTAACTTCTGGGGAGCCATGCCGGATTTTTCCGCCCATACAGCGGGAAAACCGGCTTTTCCCCGGAAAAGAAAACTCAAGAAAAATGTTCCTTGACATTCTCCCGCAAATCACGTATAATACCACTGTTAAAGCCATAGCTATGTGGCCCTTACGCGGTGGTCACAAATACCGCCGCTTCGGAGGGAGGGGAAATACAATGTCGGAGATCCATGTAAAAGAGGGCGAGTCCCTGGACAACGCGCTCAAGCGCTTTAAGCGCAGCTGCGCCAAGTCCGGCGTCCTGGCCGAGGTCCGTAAGCGCGAGCATTACGAGAGCCCCAGTGTCAAGCGCCGCAAGAAGTCTGAGGCTGCCCGGAGAAATCGGAAAAAGTTCTATTAAGCGCACCAGATCCCCTGTGTTTCAAACACAGGGGATCTTCATTTTTTCCCGCAATATGTCGGCAGAGCGCGCGGACCCCTCCCCCGCCGTTTATTTTTTGCTCTCCCCCAGCAGCTCTCCCAGCAGATCGGCGTTTGCTGTGTAAGGCAAAAAGGCGGTGGAGATCCCCAGCTGCCCGGCCTGGGCCAGCTTCCGGGACATGCTTCCGGCGTCGTCAAAAAGAACAAAGTGCCCCTTCTCCCCCGCCATGTAAGTAAAGTAGTGGGCGCACAGTTCGGGGGAGAAGAAAACACTGGCCCCCCGCTCCTCCCTGCGCCTGTTCAGTTCCTCCACAGTCAAAGGAGCTCCCGCCCCCGAAGGAGACGGAAGTAAAAAATCCTCCGCGGTCCGCTCCATCCACAGGCATACCCGCTCCCTGCCATACCGCTCCGCCGCCGCCTCCAGCCGCCCCCTCAGGGTCCCGCCCGAAAGAGCCGTGGAGATCAGCACCCGCCCCGCCCCCGTACCGGCGCAGGATTCGGTAACATAGAGGCTCAGTCCCCGGCGGGGGCAAACCTCCCCCAGGTGGAGAACGATCTGCTCCAGAATAGCCCTGGGCTTTCCCAGGAACCGGCAAACCACCCCCTGAAACCGCCGGGCGGCGCATTCCCGCAGTACTTCATTGCAGAAGGGCTCAGCCTCCCCGCCTCCCTGAAAGCCTGTGTCCTCAATGACCATCAACCCGCCCCGGGGAGCCACGGGGGAATTGGCCCGAAAGAGGTGGGGGCCCTCCCCCATTCGGTAGGCCAGGTGCGCCAAAGGCCTGCCCCAGGTCCCGCCGGCGGATACCTCCCCCGGTTTTACCGCCAAAATGATCGTTTCCATGCCTTTCCTCCTCATTTTCCTCTTGTCCAAGTTACGATCCCTGTGGTATAATGATATGATGTAATCTATGCCCCTCCCCGTCAAAACAGAAGTCTTTTTCCGTGAGGTGATCCCTTGGCTTTCTCCTTGATCCCCTGCCATCTGGCCCAGAGCATCTATTGGCTTACTCCGGCCCGTCTGAAGGAGCATGGCATCAGGCTGGTGCTGGCCGACCTGGACAATACCCTGGCCTCCTATGAAGAGGCCCTCCCCTCCCCCAGTCTCCGGGCGTGGAAGGAGGAGCTGGAGCAGAACGGCATCACCCTCTTTGTGGTCTCCAACTCCCGGAAAAGCCGCCGCTGTCCCGATTTCTGCGAGGCCCTGGGGATCCCCTACGTCCGCCACGCGGGCAAGCCGGGCACGAAGGGCTTTGAGAAGGCCCTCGCTCAGACCGGCATCCCGGCGGAGCAGGCTATTATGGTGGGCGATCAGATCTTTACCGACACCTTGGGGGGCAACCGGGCAGGCATCACCACCGTACTGGTGAAGCCTATCACCTGGGGCAAAAATCCGGGCAGGCGCCTCCGCTACGCCATCGAGACACCATTTCGGTGGGTCGCTTTGCGAAGCAAAACGACCGGGACGGTCGTTGACCCGAAGGGTCAATGACGTCCCTGCCCGCCATGACTTTTGATCTTACAAAGGAAGTGAACCTATGTCCGCGAAATTCGGTCCCGCGGGGAATCCCGACAACTACCCCTACAAGTCCTCGGTGGACGCCCCCAAGTGGCTCTCCTCCCTTGGGCTGGACTGCTACGAGTACCAGTGCGGCAAAGGGGTGAACGTGGGAGAGGCCACCGCCCGCAAGCTGGGCCAGGCCGCCCAGGAAGCGGGGATCTCCCTCTCCCTTCACGCCCCCTATTTCATCAATCTGGCCAACCCCGACCCTGAGGCACTTCGCAAGACCACCGGCTATATTCTGGAGGCCTGCCGGGCGGCCGACTGGATGGGGGCCACCCGTGTGGTGGTCCACACCGGGGCATTGATGAAACGCACCCGCCGGGAGGCTCTGGACATTGCCATCGTCTCCATGACCGAGATCCTGAAGGTCTGGGAGGGGGAGGGCTTCGCCCATGTCCATCTCTGCCCCGAGACCATGGGCAAGATTGGCCAGCTGGGGGATCTCACCGAAGTGCTGGAACTCTGCCAACTGGACGAACGGCTCATCCCCTGCGTGGACTTCGGCCACCTCTATGCCCGCACTCTGGGGGAACTCACCGGGCCCGAGGCCTGCAAGGCCATGCTGGACGAGATGGAAAAGGCCCTTGGCCCGGAGCGGGTCAGGACCTTCCACAGCCACTTCTCCCAGATCGAGTTTACTCCCAATGGGGGAGAAAAATGCCACCGCACCTTTGCCGACAACGGGGGTTTTGGGCCCGACCCGGCCCCGCTGATGGCCGAGATCGCCCGCCGGGGGTGGGAGCCCACCTTCATCTGCGAGAGCGCCGGGACCCAGGAAAAAGACGCCCTGACCATGAAGGAGCTATACCAAAAGGCCCAGTAATTCCAGGCCCAGGCGGAGACCGTT
>JAGBDQ010000299.1 GCA_017937415.1 Oscillospiraceae bacterium | reverse complement strand
GTCGGATCTTCCCAATACAGCCTCATTCTACCTGTCCGCCCACTGTTTGTCAAGCGGCGCTCCATTGGACAAAAAAAGAGAGAGGTCAAAACCTCTCTCCTCTTTCATTCTGGTCCTTACTTCGCGGGAGCGGCCTCGGGCTTGCTCAGGTCGTGGCCGTTGTAGGTCATGCAGGACTTGCACACCCGGTGGGGCAGGCGGTAGGCAACGCACTTGGGACACACGTTGACGCTGGGAGTCTCCAGCTTCCACACCGAGCTGCGGCGCTTGTTCCGACGCTGCTTGGACACTTTACTCTTGGGTACTGCCATTTCAGACACCTCCTTCAGTATTGACAGGAGCATTCACGTTCATGCTTCCTCGTCCTTGTCTTGGGAACCTTCTTTATTATCCAAAAGCTTCGCCAAGACGGCGAGGCGTGGATCCAACTCTTTCCCGCAGTTACAGGGTCCCTCGTTCAGGTCCTTACCGCAGGTGGGGCATAAGCCCTTGCAGTCCTCCCGGCACAGATGCTTGCTGTCCAGGGCCAGGATGCAGGCGGTGGAGAACAACTCGTCCAACTCCACCGCGCCCTTGTCCAGGAGCACGATCTCATCGTCCTCCTCCCCCTCCAGCTCCTCCGCCAAAAGGGTCTCCACCGGGACGGAGAGCTCCACGGTGATGGGCTTCAGGCACCGGTCACAGGCCACGTCCAAAACGGTCTCGGCCTCTCCGGAAAGTTCCAGAGCGCCGGCAGCGTTGCGGACCGTGCCGCTCACCTTCACCGGGCGGGAAAAGGGCCGCTCTCTGAAGTGGCAAACCCCGCTCAAGTCCAACTCATAAGCAAAGGTTTTGACCTCTCCGGGTCTATGGATGATGTCTCGTAAATCCAAACGCATAATGCTCTCCTCATAATGGCACAGCAGACATTATACCGAAAAAATCCCGGTATGTCAAATACTTTCTTGATTTATTTTCGCGATTTTATAAATGAGATGGGGCAAACGCTCCCGCCGGGCCCGGTCATACCGCTGCTCATCCTCCTCGCTCCGGCCCACCAAAGGGACACCGGAGGCCGAATTGTCCGACACCACCAGCAGGGCCACAGCAGGCTTTTCCATCAGTTCAGCCATGGTGTAGAAGGCCCATCTCAATAAGGTCGGTGCCAAAGGAACGGATCTCCTCCAGGTGGAAATATTCCGCGGCAATGGAGTCGGTGCAGAACACCGAGGCCCGCTTCAGCTCCCAGCCCTCCGCCGCCGCCAGTTCAATGGCCCGGTCGGCCAGGGGGCTTTGGGGCTCCACCCGCTCAAAGGGGGTAAAGTCCCGGATGGAGTCCTTCAGGTAGGTCAGGGCGTAGCCTCCGGCAATGCTGTAAGAGGGAGTGCAGAGCTCCCCCACCTCTATGCCGGGCCTCAGGGCTCCCACCGCGCCCACGAAGATCAGCTTTTTGATATTCAGTCCGGCGCATACCGCCATGTGGTCGATGCAGTTGGAGGCGGCGGAAGAGGTTTTGATCCAGGCGATCTTCCGCCCGTCCTTCTCCACCAGGTAGCCGCCGACGATGGCCGACTCCCGCAGGACGGTGACTGCGGCCTCCCCTTCCATTTGGAGCTTCATAGGGGTAAAGCTGGGGGCCACCACCAGAGCGTCATAGACCGTGTCCCGGTCCAGGCCGAAGATCAGCCGAGCCATATCCGGGGAATTATGATGGTGGAAGGAATCCACGATCTCTCTCAGCCTCTCTTTCATGGGACGGCCTCCTTTTTGCTGTATTGGGTCATTATAGGGGACATTCATCCCCATTGTCAAGGAAAAAGTTTTTCTTCCCTTTCTTCCGGTTTGTGATAGAATGAGAGAAAAAGGGGGCGGAGACATGAAGGAGTTCACCATCACGAAAAATGACGCCGGGCAGCGGCTGGACCGCTGGCTGGGCAAGGCCGTGCCCCTCCTCCCCGCCCCACTGGCCCAGAAATACATCCGTCTCAAACGGGTGAAGGTGAATGGCAAGGGCGCCCAGCGGGACTACCGCCTGAACATTGGGGACCTCCTTCAATTATATATCAACGACGAATTCTTTGACGCCCCCACCGAGGACAACGCCTTCCTCTCGGTGTTCCGCCCCGAGCTGGATATTGTCTACGAGGATGAAAACGTGATGGTCTGCAACAAACGCCCCGGGCTTCTCTGCCACCCGGACCAGGGAGAGTATGTGAACACCCTCATCACCCACATCCAGGCCTACCTCTATCAGAAGAAGGAGTGGTCCCCCCGATGGGAGAATTCCTTCACCCCCGCCCTGTGCAACCGCATTGACCGGAACACCGGAGGGCTGGTCATGGCCGCCAAGACCGCCGAGGCCCTGCGGATCCTGAACGATAAGATCCGGGACCGGGAGATCAGCAAATTCTACTTGGCCACCGTGGTAGGGAAAATGACCCCGCCCCAGGGGGAGCTGAAGGGTTTCCTTTTGAAGGACGAGAAAAAGAACCAGGTGACAGTCTATCAAAAGCCGGTGCCCGGGGGCAAGACCGCCGTCACCCGGTACAAGACCCTGACGGTCAAAAACGGCCTAAGCCTGGTGGAGTGCGAGCTCCTCACCGGGCGGACCCACCAGATCCGGGCCCAGTTCGCCCACACAGGGCACCCCCTGCTGGGGGACGGCAAATACGGCCGCCGCAGCGACAACGCCAAGACCGACCGGAAGGGCCAGGCTCTGTGGTCCTACAAGCTCACCTTTGATTTTCCCACCGACGCCGGGGTGCTGGAATACCTGAAGGGTAAGACTTTGGAGGTGCCCCGGGAGGGCATCGACTTTGTGGGGGAATATTTCTCCTGAGGGCGGTCATTTGGGAAAATCCATTGACTTATGGCCCAAATCAGATATAATGGGCCTGTAAGGGACCATTTAGATCATAAAGGAGACGGCCATGAACAGAGAAAGCAAGCGGAAGCAATACGAAAAGGGCTATTACAAAAACCACGCCTGCACCGACAGTTTTACCTGCAAGGTTTGCGGGCGTCTGGTGGTGCCTGAGAGCGCCGGGACCGAGCACCGGAACCACTGCCCCAACTGCCTGTGCAGTCTCCACCTGGACATTGAGCCGGGGGACCGGGAATCCGACTGCGGCGGCATTATGGACCCCATCTCAGTGTGGGTCCGGAAAAACGGCGAGTGGGCCATCATCCACCGGTGCCGCCGGTGCGGACAGCTCAGCTCCAACCGGGTGGCGGCCGACGACAACCCCATGAAGCTCATGTCCATCGCCATGCAGCCTCTGGCGCAGCCTCCCTTCCCCCTGGAACGCATTCAGGAGATGACCGATCTTATGGGCGGAGACGGGCGGATGGAATAAAGCAGGGTTTTCCTCCTTTTTCGCAAATTTATTCCCCAAAGCCCTTGACATTTCTCCACTACACGTATATATTATGTTTCGACAAAGGACGTACCCAACCGTCGGCTGGGTATGTCCTTTTATCTACCTTCAAAAAATCTGGTAAAGGAATGGGGGAGGATACATGTCCAAGGAGTTGATCCGGTTGTCGGACTGCGTCG
>JAGBDQ010000298.1 GCA_017937415.1 Oscillospiraceae bacterium | reverse complement strand
GAGGTCTGGAGCATGAAAGCAAAGCTGCCCGCCACCATGATGGTGCCGTAGGTGACGCAGTCGGCCAGCATGGCCTCGTTCGCTCCCAGCATACCGCAGAGGGGCCCCATAAAGGCGATGCACAGGGCCGAGATGGCAACACCTACCCCCAGAATGGTCAGGATCAGGGTGGTAAAATACTGCTTGGCCCGCTCGCCATCTCCGGCTCCCATGACACGGGCCACTTCAGCGCTGCCGCCGGTGCCCAGCATAAAGCCAAAGGCGCCCACCACCATAGGCAGGGGATAGACGATATTGACGGCTGCCAGGGCCACATCCCCCTCCACGTTGGAGATAAAAATGCCGTCCACGATGGAGTAGACCGAGGTCACCAGCATCATGGCGATGGAGGGCAGGGTGAACCGGAACAGCCGGGAATAGTTGAAGTGGTCGGACAGTTGGATTCTCATAAAAAACAGGCGGGGCATCCCCCGCTTCCTTTCCAAAACCGGGTGTCTGCCCGGGTAGTCGTATTGCCTATCATACCGAAAGATCCCCCCAATGTCAACCCCTCCCCTTTATTTTCCCTTTCCCTCTTTCCTTTCCTCCCAAAAGCGTGTATAATTCTGGTAAAGACTTGTTTGGAGGTGCAAAACTATGAAAAAACTGCTGCTGGTCGTGGATTATCAGAAGGATTTTGTGGACGGCGCCCTGGGGTTCCCGGGGGCCGAGCTGCTGGACGGGCCCATCGCCCGGAAGGTGGAGGAGTACCACGCCAACGGGGACGACGTGGCCTTCACCCTGGACACCCACGGGGAGAACTATCTGCAGACCCAGGAGGGGCGCAAGCTGCCCGTGGTCCACTGCCGGAAGTACACCCCCGGCTGGAATCTCTATGGAGAGACCGGCAAGGCCCGGCAGGAGAAGGACAAGCTCATCGAAAAGCCCGCCTTCCCCTCCCTGGAGTTGGGACAGTGGCTCCGGGAGAAGGGCTACGACCAAATTGAGCTGGTGGGGCTGGTGTCCTACATCTGCGTGATCTCCAACGCCATCGTTGCCAAGGCCGCCCTTCCCGAGGCTGAGATCCTCATCGACGCCGCCTGCACCGCCGGACCCGACCCCGATTTGCACCATAAGGCCCTGGAGCTCATGAGCACCCTCCACATGACGGTAATCAATTCCTGAGGAGGTATTATCATGAAACAGCATCTCAACCATACCATGCTCTGCGACTTCTATGAGCTCACCATGGCCAACGGCTATTTTCAGACCGATATGGCCGACCAGATCTGCTACTTTGACGTGTTCTTCCGCACGGTGCCCGACGGGGGCGGCTTCGCCATCGCCGCCGGACTGGAGCAGGTGGTGGACTACATCCAGAACCTGCGCTTTGACCAGGAGGACATCGACTTTCTCCGGAGCAAGGGCTGCTTCCATGAGGGATTTTTAGACTACCTGAAGACTTTCCGCTTCACCGGGGACATCTGGGCAGTGCCCGAAGGGACTCCCATCTTCCCCGGGGAGCCCATCCTCACGGTGCGAGCCAAGGCCATGGAGGCCCAGTTCATTGAGACCTTCATCCTTCTGACTCTGAACCACCAGACACTCATCGCCACCAAGGCTTCCCGCATCGTCCGTTCCGCCCAGGGCCGCCCGGTGAGCGAGTTCGGCTCCCGCCGGGCCCAGGGCCCCGACGCCGCCAACTTAGGCGCCCGGGCCGCCTACATCGCAGGCTGCGCCGGAACTGCCGACACCCAGGCCGACCAGCTTTACGGCGCCCCCGCCGGAGGCACCATGGCCCACTCCTGGGTCCAGATGTTCCCCGACGAATATACCGCCTTTGAGACCTACTGCCGCCTTTACCCCCACGGGGCCACCTTGCTGGTGGACACCTACAACGTGCTGAAATCCGGGGTCCCCAACGCCATCCGCGCCTTCAACGAGGTGCTGAAGCCCCAAGGCATCACCAACTGCGCCATCCGCCTGGACTCCGGGGACCTGAGCTACCTGTCCCGGAAGGCCCGGAAAATGCTGGACGCGGCAGGCTGGACCGGCTGCAAGATCATCGCCTCCAACTCTCTGGACGAGTACCTCATCCGGGACCTCCTCCTTCAGGGGGCCTGCCTGGACGGCTTCGGGGTGGGCGAGCGGCTCATCACCTCCAAGTCCTCCCCGGTCTTCGGCGGGGTCTACAAGCTCTCCGCCGTGGAGGATAAGGAGGGGAACATCATCCCCAAGATCAAGATCTCGGAGAACGCCGCCAAGATCACCAACCCCAGCTTCAAAAAGGTCTACCGGCTCTACGACAAGGCGGACGGCAAGGCCTTCGCCGACCTCATCACCCTCCACGACGAGACCCTTGAGGAGGGCAAGCCTTTAGAGCTCTTCGACCCGGTGGACACCTGGAAGCGGAAGACCTTTGAGAACTTCACCGCCCAGCTTCTGCTGAAGCCCATCTTCCAGGGGGGCAAGCTGGTCTATGACCTGCCCTCCATGGAGGAGATCCGCGCCCACTGCGCCCATGAGCTCTCCCTCCAGTGGGAGGAGGTCAAGCGGTTCGAGAACCCCCACAACTACTATGTGGATCTGTCCCAGAAGCTGTGGGACCTGAAGCAGGAGCTGCTGAAGGAGCGGAGGTAAAGGCAATGGGAATTCTCTATCACGTCTCCCCCACCCCCGGCCTCACCACTCTTACCCCCCATGTCTCCTCCCACGGTAAGTCCTACGTCTACGCCATCGATGACCTGACCACCGGGCTTCTCTTCGGGGCAAAGAAGGATGACTTTGATTTTCTCCTCTCCACCGGAGAGGACGGTATCCCGGATGTCTTTGAGTGCTATCCCGGCGCTTTCCGTGGCGTCTATCAGGGCAAAAGCTGCTCGGTGTATGAAGTGAGCGGGGACACCTTCCTGCGGGGCATGACCTCCTGGGAGCCTGAGCTGGTGAGCGAAGCGGCGGTTCCCGTTCTCCAGGAGATCCCGGTCCCTGACCTCTACAGTGCCCTGCTGGAGCGGGAGAGGCAGGGTGCCCTCCGCGTCCACCCCTACAGCCACAGCCCGGAGTACCGGGCATTGATTGCCTCACAGTTAGTGGCGCGGCTGATCCATTTCAATATGGATCTGGAGGCCTTGCCCCAGAGCGACCCCAGGTTTGCCACCCACTTTGCCGGCCTGGTCAAAGCCCTCCGGGAGGCCATGGACGGGCACCTGCTGGCCTGACGAAGCCTTCCGCCCCAGCCAACACAGCGTCAAACACCCGCCGGGTCATGATGCCCGGCGGGTGTTTTTCCCCCTCCGTGGTTGTATTCGGCGGGGGGGTCCCCCTCCGTGGTTGTATTCGGTTGTATCCGGTTGTATTCAAATTGCATCCGGGTTGTATCCAAATTGTAGTCAAATTGGAACCATTCTGTAACGACTTTTGGAAAATTTGGGGGTATAATAGTCTCGAAGCGGATAGGATACCGATTGGACCCCATTGAACTTGATCAAACTGATATCCCCCAGCGGTATTTCGCACCTGGGGTATATTCGGAGAACAGAAAGGAGCGATCCCCATGAAATACAAAGTCTATTCTATGGCGCTGGTCTGCGCCCTGCTGCTGACTCTGGCCGCCTGCCAGAGGACTCCCGCCGAAAGCCCCTCCCCCTCTCCTTTGGCTGAGGAGGAGACCACCTCCACGCCAGCGTCCTCCCCCTCGGCGGAGACCACCCCCACGCCGGAACCTACCCCGGCGGCAGAGGATGGCACCCGGTACTTTTTCGCCGAGGGCTACTTCCTGGGGGCCTGGGCCGATGGAGCGTGGCACTCCAGTGATACAGAGCAATTCACCGTAGGCGAGGTCTTTGACCGGGACTACTATGATGCCTGGGGAGAAACTCTGAACGCGGCCCGCTTCTATGTGGGAGAGGGGCCCGGCGAATTTGAGGATCCCAAACGGGCGGCCGGGCTTCTGGAACCCTTCGGCATCTTAGAAGGGGATGATTTCATTATGAAGCTCCCCGGGCAGCTCACCGGGGAGGCCGCTCAGGTGAATGTCCCTGCCTATAATTTCTATGTCTCATTCGAGGGACAGCCCCACTACTTTGTCTCCAACGCCGTCATTCCTGAGCCGGAGTGGCATACCGCCGACGGCTTTCTTCCCGACGGGGCGGCAGCCCAGGCCCTGGAAACCATTGGGATCACCTACGACCTGTCTAAGCTGAAACGCACCGCCTGGGCCTGCGACATAGACGGGGACGGGGAAGAGGAGATCCTGGAGCGGATCCAGACCACCAGGGACGACAACGGCTACGCCATCCTCGCCCGGGGGGAGCAGTGCTTCTACGCCTTCCTGCTTCAGGACGGGGACCGGGTGGAGCTGGTGTCCTCCCGGGTCAACGACCCGGAGTTTGGCGACGACGTGACCACCCACTTTGCCGCCGATACCCCTCAGTTCCGGGACCTGGACGGGGACGGGGTCTGTGAGATCATCTTCCAGGAGCACTGCTGGGAGTGGGGCTATTATTACGCCTTCTCCCGGACCGACGGAGCGTGGAAGCAGGTGCTCTGCTCATCCTATGGAATGTGACGTTTTCCGGGTATATGAAGGAACCCCCTCCACAAACGCCGTGGAGGGGGTTCCTTCGTTCAGCCGATCTCTCCGCTGAGATATTTCAGCGTATATTCCGCATGGAGGGCGGCGCCTGCGGGAAGCACCGACTCGTCCAGATCAAATTTCTCGTTGTGAAGGGCCCGGCAAGTGTCCGGCTTCTCCGGGTCAGCGCTGCCCAGGTAGGCATACACCCCGGGGATCTCCTCCTGGAACCGGGCAAAATCGTCCCCGGCCAGGGAGAGGGCCCGGTCGGTGACCAGGGCTTTGGGGCCCAGGAGAGCAGTCACCAGTTCCTCCGCCTCCTTGCAGATGTCCTGGGGGTTCAGAAGGGGGGGCGCAAAATCCTCCCACTCCACCTTAGCGTCCCCGCCGCAAAGCCCGGCCACGCTGACACAGAGGGCGTCCAGCCGCTCCTGGGTCAGCTTCCGGGTCTCGGGGGTCATGGCCCGGACCGTGCCCTCCAGCACGGCGTGATCCGCCACGATGTTATAGGCGTCCCCGGCGGTCACCTTGCCCACCCCGATGAGCAGGGGCTCCACGGGGGAGCTGAGGCGGGTGACGATGGCCTGGAGCCCCACGATGATCTGCCCCGCCATATATACCGTGTCCGCGCCCAGGTGGGGGGTGGAGACATGGGCGGCCTTTCCCTTCAGGGTGATGGTAAAATGGTCCACGCTGGCATTGTTGGGCCCTGGCTTGATCCCCACGGTGCCCACGGGAAGATCGGGGGCCATGTGAAGGCCAAAGACCCGGCCCGCCCCCTTCCAGACTCCAAGCTCCATGAACCGGGCGGCGCCGTAGCCGGTCTCCTCGGCGTGCTGGAAGAAGAAGCGCACCTCCCCGCCGAAATCCGCCCTGTGCGCATACAGGAGCTTGGCGCCCCCAAGGAGGCAGGTGATGTGGCCGTCGTGGCCGCAGGCGTGCATGGTGCCAAACTGCTGGGAACAGTAACTCAGCCCGGGGTGGAGCTCCTGAATGGGCAGGGCATCGATGTCGGCCCGGAGGGCCATGACCCGGTCTCCCTTCCCCTCCCCCCGGAGGACGGCGAACACCCCGGAGCCGTCCACCCGCTGGTGCTCGGTGATGCCGATGGCGTCCAGCTCGGCCTCGATGCGCTCGGCCGTCCAGAACTCCTTCCGGCTCACCTCGGGATGGCGGTGGAACTCCCGGCGCAGGCCGGTCAGGTAAGAGCTCAACGCAAGGGCTTCCTGATAAATATCCATGACTCGCTGCCTCCTTTTCAAAGTAAGGGCGGAGGGGCGGCCCCAAAAAGAGCCGCCCCTTCCACCGGAATTTTAATACTCAAAGGCGGGGATGAACCGGCCGCCGAAGAGCTCGTTGATGGCCTGGGCCACCTCAGCGGTCTGGTAGGCCTCAGCCACCTTCTTGTAGACCTCGTTGTCCACCTCGTCGGTGCGGCAGGCAATGATGTTGATGTAGGGGTTGTCGCTCTCGGTATCGGCCTTCTCGGTGTAGACCGCGTCGGCCAGGTTCAGACCGTTGTCCTGGGCGTGCTGGCCGTTGACGAAAGCAATGGCCACGTCGGGGATGGCACCGGCCGTGTTGGCGGCTTCCATCTCCACAAACTCCAGCTTCAGGGGATTCTCGGTAATGTCCTTGATCTCAGGGGTATACCCCGCGGCAGGGTCCACCTTCAGCACCCCCGCCGACTCCAGGATCTTAAAGCAGCGGCCCTCGTTGGTGGGATCGCTGGGGACGGCCACCTTGTCCCCCTCCTTGAGCTGGTCAAGAGAAGTGATCTTATCGGAATAGATGCTCAGAGGAGCGATAAAGGTGTTGCAGAGAGTTGTGATCTCATAGCCCAGGCTCTCCACCTCGCCGTTGAGGTAGGCCTTGTGCTGAAAGGCGTTCAGGTCCACCTCACCCGAGTTCAGCGCCTCGTTGGGGATGGAGTAGGCCGAGAACTCCACCAGCTCACAGCGGATGTTGTCCTTTTCCAGCAGCTTGTTCACCGTGTCCCACTGCTCGTTGTTGGAGCCGATGACCCCCACCTTCACCACCGTGACCTCATCCTTTTTTCCACAGGCGGTGAACAGGGACAGGCAGAGCAGAGCGGACAGGGCAAGGGCAATAACATTCTTCTTTTTCATGGTTGATTCCTCCTGAATATAATTGTTTTTCTTTTAATGGGTGGTCTTTTTGGCGATCCTGCTGCCGATGGACTGGATCAGACTTACCATGATCAGGACCACCAGTACCACCACATAGGCGATATCCATCTGGTTCCGGTTCCCACCGTAGGAGATGGCAAAATTACCCAGGCCGCCGGCGCCTACGGCTCCCGCCATGGCAGTGAAGCCGATAAGAGACACCAGGGTGATGGTAGTCCCCCGGACGATGCCGGGGATGGACTCTTTCAGGGAGACCCGCCACAGGATGTCCCAGGGGGTACATCCCATGGACTCTGCCGCCTCAATAAGGCCCGGCGAAACCTCGGCCATGGCGGTCTCCACCTGCCGGGCGAAGAAGGGCACCGTGCCGAAGAGCAAGGGGATGATGGCGCCCCTGACCCCGATGTAGGTGCCCACCACACTCCGGGTAAAGTCCCGAAGCATGATCACCAGCAGAATGAAGGGGATGGAGCGGAACAGGTCGATGACCTTGCCCACCAGGAAGTAGACTGCCCGGTTCTCCATAACTCCTCCCGGCCGGGAAGCAATCAGGATCACGCCGAGGACAAGTCCCAGCACAAAGGAGATAGACCCCGCCACGCCAACCATCTGGAGGGTCTCCAGCAGGGACTGCCAGAGCATCTCCGGCTTCTGCATCAGATTGGGCAGAAGGTTATTCAAAAATTCAGCCACGCTTCAACACCTCCACCACCACGTCCCGCTCACTGAGATAGGCCATGGCCCCGGTGATCTGCTCCCCGCTGACCTTGGCTACCACCCCGCCCAGGGGGGCGCCGTCCAAAATCTCCATATTGCTGTACAGAATGCTCACGTCCACGTGGAACCGCCGGGAGATCTCCGAGATGGTTGCCTCCCTCACGTTGCTCCGGCCATAGCTCAGACGGATAATGAGCTCCCCCGGCTCCAAGGCCACCATGGGGTCGTTCGCTTCAATGAGCTCCTCCACCTTGGAGAGGTTGGAGGTGGTGGCGATAAAGGACCGGGTGACCTCCTCCCGGGGGCTGGAGAACACATCGTACACCGTGCCCTCCTCCACCACACGGCCACCGTCCATAACAGCTACCCGGTGGCAGATCTCCTTGACCACCGCCATCTCATGGGTGATGACCACTACAGTGATCCCGGTCTTCTGGTTGATCTCCTTAATGAGCCGGAGGATGGACTGGGTGGTCTGGGGGTCCAGGGCTGAGGTGGCCTCGTCACAGAGGAGCACCTTGGGGTCGTTGGCCAAAGCCCGGGCGATGGCCACCCGCTGCTTCTGCCCGCCCGAGAGCTGAGAGGGGTATGCCTCCGCCTTGTCGGGAAGACCCACCAGCTCCAGCAGTTCTGTCACCTTGGCCGACACGGCCTCTTTGGAAAGACCGCTTCCCTTCAGGGGGAAGGCCACATTCCCCGCCACCGTGCGGGAGGGCATCAGGTTGAACTGCTGGAAGATCATGCCGATCTTCTTCCGCATCTCCCGAAGCTGGGCCTGGGGCATTCGGATGGCCCCCCGGCCCTGCTGGCTGTCCGCCTTTTCACCCGGCTGGGGAATGTCCACCAGGACCTGACCGTCCACTGTCACCCTGCCGCAGGTGGGCTCCTCCAGCAGGTTCATGCACCGCACCAGAGTGGATTTGCCCGCCCCGGAGTAGCCGATGATGCCGAAGATCTCCCCGGGGGCGATCTCCAGGCTCACATCCCGGACCGCGTGGACGGCGGCGGGGCCGCCGAAGGTTTTGGATACGTGTTCTAACCGGATCATTCTCATTCCCTCTTTTTGTGAAAGAAGTATTGCGACGCGTCTGGGAAGCCGCACCCTATGGGTATAATGAAAGGGGAGCGCTCACGCGCTCCCCTTTCCAAAGAAACGGCTAACTGCCGGATTTCTCAGAATGTTGACGTGGAGACGCGCAAAAGCCGGGGCATGAGCATCATAGCCATGTCCATCATCTCCATCATCATATCATCATGGCGATATTTCATACCGGCGCGCCTCCTTCCTGTTCCTGTTGGGGCTTATTTTACCACCCTACGGCAGACTTGTCAACGATAAATTTCCAATTTTCGAAAAATCAGGCCGCGTCCTCCTCGGGGAGAGGCATGACCCCCATAAGCTTGTTCGCGACCTCGGGGTCGCTCAGATCCAGCACGGTGGCTCCGGCGGGAGGCTCCACGGCGGGGGCCGTGTCACCCTTGACGGTCTGGGCGCTGAAGGAGAGCTCCAGGGTAAGGGTGTCGGGAACCTCCAGGGAGGCCTGGCCCGTCACAGCGCCGGTGCTGTCCATAAACACCAGAACAGAACCCGTGCCCGTGGTATTGTCGGCATACACGGTAACATCCGCGATGGTATCATCCACCACAGTGAACTCCAACGCAACGGTCATCTCTGCCAGCTCCAGCATGGTGGACAAATAGCTCTCTCCCTCGCTCTCCTGCCAGAAGAGGGACGTGGTGTCGGCCACAAAGCTTTCGTCCGAGAAGAAAGTGATCATTTTGTCAGCTGTAAGAATGGCATTGACCACCTCGTCCACGCTGTTCAGCTCCATGGTGGAAAGCTGCGCGGCAAGGTCCCCGGGGGTCCCGGCGGCGGGCAGATCGGCGATCTCCTCCCCGGTCACAGCGGACAGGGTCTCCTTGTCCGCCAGGAACCAGGTGCCGGCGGCAAAGCCGGACTGCTCCAGCAGGGCATCCGCCGCGGTGAAGTAGACCTTTCCGCTCTCCAGGTCACCCCGAAGCTGCATACCCAGGCCGTCCTGGGCCAGGGTCTTGACAAGAGCCTGGGTCTCGGCGTCGGGCGCCGAACCTGCCATAGTCATCATGGCCAGGAGGCTGGTGAGATCCGCAGTCATGTTCATACCCATCTCCAGCTTTGTACCGTCAGCGGTCACGGCGTTCAGGGTCCCGGTCATGGGCACCTCCAGGGCGCCGCCGATGGTCAGGGTCCCCTCAGCCTCGGCGGCAGTGTTCCAGATCCCCTGGTCCTTGCCCTCCTGCCCCCGGGCCACAAACTGGAGCAGCTGGGCCAGGTAGGTAAAGCTCTTGCCCTCCAGCATGGCGGCGGCAACGTTCTCTGCATCCAGAATGATGGCGGTGCGGTAGGGATCGTCCCAGCCCACCCGGAGGCCAAAGGCCTCGCTGACAAAGCGGAGGGGCACATAGGTCCTTTCGTAAACGGCGTCAATGAAGGGGGCCACGTCCATGGAGGCGGTGGTGGTCTCCCCGCCCTTCTTCACGGTGATCTCCTTGGAGCCGATGGTCAGAGTGACTACCACGTCGTTCAAAGTGATGGTGACCTGGCTGGTGGCCTCGTCCCATTTTACATCGGCGCCCATGGACTCCACCAGAGCCCGGACGGGCAGCATGGTGCGGTCGTTGACCACGGCGGGCTGGGCGTCGGGGAACTGAAGGTACGTGCCGTTCACATTCACGGCCACATCGTAGGTGCCCGGCAGAGGCTCCCCTGTGACCGCCCAGCAAAGATCTCCGGCCAGGGCGCGGATATACGCAGGGTCAAGGGGGCTCTCCAGGTCCACCTGCTCAAAGCTCTCGGTAAAGGTATAGCTGCCGGGCAGGGCCACGAAGGCCAGGTAGTTGTCCAGGGCCTCGTAATAATCGGTCTCCTGGGCGTCCAGCCAGAAGGCGAAGGCCCCGGCGGCCGACACGGCGTAGCTGATGTAGTAGCAGGGCTGCATAAAGGTATGGGAAATGTCCACCCAGCTGTACATCTCATCCCGGGGATCCGCGGCGTCCACCTGGCCGTACTCGGTCATCAGGGCGCGGTACTTCTGGTTGATCTGCTTCAGGGTCACATCGGGGGTATAGTAGACGTACTGCTGAAGCTCGTCGTGGAGGCAGCCATCCACAATGGATCCCAGCAGATTATAGATCAGGTAGACCTCCATGGCCTCCCCGCTGACTTCACCGAAGATCTCGGGATACCACTGGGAGAACATGAGCTCCATGCCCTGGGAGTGGACCTCGGCAATGTCAATGTTCTTGGTATAGTCGATGAACTCGTTGGAGGCCCAGTAGCCCTCGTTGTAGTGGCCGAACTCGTGGACGGTGGTAGTAAAGTCACCTACCCAGCCGCTGCCCGCAAGGAAGAAGAAGGGGGCGCCGTAGGCCGCCAGCTCGGTGGTAAACCCGGCGGGCGCCTTGGTCTCGCTGATGGCGTTGTCGTAGTAGCCGCCCTCCCGCATGAAGGTGAAAGCCTCCACCAGCTCATCGGACATCCGGGACAGGTAAGGCTCCACCAGATCCAGAGAGATGTCGCCGCTGTAATCCAGAGCGTCCACCCCGTCATAGGCCCCGGCGTAGGCATACTCCACATAGCAGTCGTACACCGCATCATAGAGCGGCACGATGTACTCCTTCACGGCGGCGTGGAAGGCCCGGATCTCCTCGGGGGTATAATCCCGGGTGTAGATCTCGGCGTAGGCGTACTCCGCGTAGTTGTCGTAGCCGTAGCTCCTGGCCTCGTCCTGGCGGAGCTTCACCATCCGCAGGTAGATCTCGCCCAGGACCTCGTTCTTGGCCTTGGCAAGCTCGGTGCCATAGGTGTTGTAAGTCTCCACGTCGATCTGGCTGCTGACGGCGGCCGCGTAGAGGCTGTCATAGTCGTAGGCCACCCCGTCGATCTCCACGGTGGGCAGGTTGGCGGCGGCGGTCTGGTACTCGCTCTCCAGAGCGGCCTCCTTGGCGGCGAAAGCCAGCTGCTCCTCGGTCATGGGCGTGTAGTTCTTATAGTACTCGATGCTCTCCTCGTCCAGCTGCTCGGCCAGGAAGGCGGCGCAGTCGGAGTTGAGGATGTCCTTCATCAAGATGGAAAGCTGGTCGCTGAGGTTGCTGGCCATCTCACCCAGGACCTCCATCTCGTCCCAGGCCTCGCTGGTCACATCCTGATAGGCCTGGATGTTGCACAGGGAGTACATGGTCTGGACCATGATGAAGTCCTCGCCGATGGCGTCAAAAAGAGTGGAGACCTTCTCCATGTTGGCCTTGTCGGTCAGAAGAGAGCGGATCTCCTCCATCTTGGCCAGAATGGCCTCCCCGTCGGGGCGGACATACTCCAGATCGGCAAACTTTTTGTCTGTATGTTCCCGCTGGGTGAAAAAGTTTGTGTCCCGGGACTCCTCGGCGGCAAAGGCCCCCGCGGGCAGCACGCTCAGGCACATGGTCAGGGCAAGTGCAAGGGCTGCCAATCTTTTTTGTTTCATGCAAAATACCTCCTTACGGTTCTTGATTCCCATGATTCCGGGGGAATTTCCCCCTGTGAACTACAATTATATCACCCTTCCCACCAAATTGCTATCCCTTTGAAAATTTTTTCTTTCCCGGGCGCGGCAAGAAAAGAACTTCATTTGACAATCTTCCCTCCGGCTGATACAATATGGCAGCGGGCCTCCCGCGTAGAAAGCAAACACCCGGAAAGGAGGGAGTGCATGGAAAAGCAGACTGCCCAGACAGCGCCAAAGTGGTACCGCAGGACCGATTTCTTTGTCCGCGGGCCCCTGGCCGCTTTTCTTCCCTTCGCCACTTTTTTCCTCTGTCAGCTGATCACCCTCCAGTCCCTTCCCGAAGCATGGATGTGGATGGTTGAGCACCCCTGGCCCTCCCTCTTTACCTACCTGGTCCTTCTGCTGGTGGAGCTGTTCATTGAACGGCTGAGCCGCAGCCTCTTTCTGGGGGCGCTTCTCACCCTTCTTCCCTGCCTGCTTCTCTCCATCGCCAGCTATCTGAAATGGGTGGCCAACGGCGTGCCCCTTCTCATCAGCGACCTGACCATGATCGGACAGGCCGCCGAGATCACCGGCTTCCTCAGCCCGGAGGCCGGATTGGGCAGCGGCACATGGCTTGCCATTGTGCTCTCCCTTCTTCTTTTGATCCTCACCTTTTTCTGGACCCGGCCTCTCCGTAAAGCCAAATGGCAGCTGCGGCTCCTGACGGCCGCCGCCCTGGGCGGCGCTTTGGCTCTGACCCTGTTCCTCCCTGTTACGGGGGAGCTGCTGGACACCCAGGTCACCGACGTGAACCAGGCCACCCGGAACGAGCGGCTTGGGGTACTCACCGGGCTTTATGCCGCCGCCCGGCAGAGCGCCCTGGCCGAGCCCAACGAGTACACCGAGGACAACATGAACCGCATCGTTTTACGGCTCAGCGCCGACGCCCCCCGGGTGGCTACCCCTGAAACCAAACCCAACGTGATCCTTCTGATGTCGGAGAGCTTCTTTGACCCCACCCGGCTCCCCAACGTGGAGTATTCCATCGACCCGGTGCCCAATCTGCACGCGTTATCCAAATCGTTCCCCTCGGGCTCCTTCCTGAGTAACACCTACGCCGGAGGCACCGGGTATGTGGAGATGGAGGTCTTTACCGGCGTTCCCACCAACCTGCTTGCCCCCACCGATCTGCTCACCACCATCTCGGCCGAGGGGTCCTACGACCGGATCCCCTCCATCGTCAAAGCCTTCTCCAACCAGGGCTATCAGACGCTCTATGTCCACTCCCACACCAACGTGCTCTACGACCGCACCTCCCACATTCCGGCCATTGGTTTTGACCAGGTGATCTTCCGGGAGGACTTTATGACCGAGCTGACCTACGCCGGAGGCTACGCCTCAGACGACTGCTGGGCTGACGAGATCATCGCCCGGTTCGAGGCCAAGGAGAAGGGGGAGCCCATCTTCCTCTACGGCCTGTCCATGGAGAACCATCAGCCGTACAGCTCGGTCAAGTTCAACGCTCCCTCCCCGGTGGAGATCACCACCGATCTGCTGGAGGGAGAGCCTTTGGGTATGTTTGACGCGCTGGTCCATGGGATCTACGACGCCGACGCCTCCCTGGGCAAGCTGGTGGAATACTTCTCCTCGGTGGAGGAGCCCACCATTCTGGTCTTTTTCGGGGACCACCTGCCCCGGCCCAGCTTTGGGGAAAACGACACCCTCTATGACCGGCTGGGGTACTCCACCAGCGCCGACACCCTCACCTGGAGCCCCGAAGAGATGATGTATATGCTCTCCACCGAATATGTGGTGTGGAACAACTACGGCGCCGACCTGGACGTGCCCGAGATCGTCAGCTGCAACAATCTGGGGACCAAGCTGCTGGACTGGGCCGGGCTTCCTAAACCCCTCTATTTCTATTGGGTGGACTCGGCCCTGGAAAACCTCCTGATCTCCCGGGAACGGCTCTACGTGGACGCCGACGGCACTCCCACCCACGAGGTCCCAGCGGAATATGAAAACATGATGGAGCGTTACCAGGTGCTGATCTACGATATTCTCTACGGGGAGGGCTACACCACCGAAGCCCTTACCGGATCCCGGATCCGCCAGACCACCAAGGACACCATGCCCGAGATCATCGCTCCGCCGCCTATGGAACCCGAAGAGCCCGGGCCGTCTCCCACCCCGGAGGCGGGGACCCCCGAATAAAGAAAACTGCCGCGGAAGGTTTTCCCCTCCACGGCAGTTCTTTTTTCTGACCTCAGGTATGATCCTCCACCGGGTCGCTCTCCCGGAAGAGCAGGGAGATGCACCAGATGGCAGCCAACCCCACCAGGGTGTACACCACCCGGCTCATGACGCTGGCCTGGCCACCGAACAGGAAGGCCACCACGTCAAAGCCAAACAGTCCGATACTGCCCCAGTTGAGCCCGCCCACAATGGCCAGGAACAGGGCGATCTTATCCATGATCATGTTCCAAAAACCTCCTCAAAATGGATTCCCAGGGCTTAGGATAGACAGGTTTTCCTCATTCTATACCCAGGATATACAAAAAATACATTTTGAAGATGGTTCTGCTTCCAGATCTTTACCGGGGAAGGCGCTGATAGACCTCCATATCCCGGCGGAGTTTCCGGGCCAGCTCAAGGCTGTATGTACCGGGCATAGCCCGCCATTTCCAGTTGGTCCCCAAGGTAGAGGGAATGTTGATCCGGGCCTCGCTCCCCAAGCCCAGAACGTCCTGGAACTGCATCACCGCCAGGTCAGCGGGGGATGCCCAGGCTCCCCGCATCATGCCCCAGTGATAGCCCTCCTGAGGGTTGAGCCGCAGATAGTCCCTGGCAAAGGCCAGGTCGTCCGGATCCGACGTGGCCGCCCAGCCCTGAATGGTATCGTTGTCGTGAGTCCCGGCGTAGACCACACAGTGACGGGGATAGCGGTGGGGCAGATAGTCGTTCCCTCCGTCCCGGCTGTCAAAGGCGAACTCCAGGATCTTCATGCCGGGGTAGCCCGACTCCTGAAGCATCTGGTGGACCTCCGGGGTCAGATAGCCCAGATCTTCCGCGATAATGTCCTTCTCGCCCAGGGTCTCCCGTACCTTGTTGAAAAACTCGATGCCGGGACCGGGCCGCCAATGGCCGTTCCGGGCGGTGGTGTCCCCGTAGGGAATGGCATAGTAGGACTCAAAGCCCCGGAAATGGTCGATTCGCAAAGTATCGTAAAGCCGGAACTGAAAGGCGATCCGCTTCATCCACCAGGCATAGCCATCCGATCTCATCTTTTCCCAGTCAAAAAGGGGATTGCCCCAGAGCTGGCCGTCAGCGGTAAAGGCGTCCGGCGGGACTCCCGCCACCTCGGTGGGCGCCCCCTTCTCGTCCAGTTGGAACTGACTTTGGTTGGCCCATACTTCGGCGCTGTCCCCCGAGACATAGATGGGCAGGTCTCCGATGATGGAAATACCCCTGCTGTTGGCGTACTGCTTCAGCTCTCCCCACTGGCGGAAGAAGAGGAACTGCACTCCTTTCCAGAAGGCGATCTCCTTCTCCAAAAGCTTTTTGGCCTTGTAGAGGGCGCTCTTTTTCCGCAGGCGGACGCCCTCAGGCCACTGGAGCCACGCGCATCCCTGGTACTTGTCCTTCAGGGCCATAAAGAGGGCGTAATCCTCCAGCCAGTCGGCCTGCTCGGCGCAGAATTGGGCAAAATCGGGCCGGTCCTGAGCCAGCAGCCGCTCACATGCCTTGCGGAGGACCGGATACCGGAGCTGGTACAGCAAAGCGTAATCCACATACATGGGGTCGCTCCCCCAGTTGACGCTCCGGTACTCCCCCTCATCCAGCAGCCCCTCTCCGGCCAGGGTGTCCAGATCAATGAAATAAGGATTGCCCGCGAAGGAGGAGAAGGACTGGTAGGGGGAATCCCCAAAGCTGGTGGGGCCCAGGGGCAGGACCTGCCAGCAGCTCTGTCCCGCCGCGGCCAGGAAATCCACAAAATCCCGGGCCTGGGCTCCCATGGTGCCCACCCCGTAGGGAGAGGGCAGGGAAAAAATAGGCATCAATATTCCTGCTTTTCGCATACACGCATCACCTTTTCATTCCATTTTTATCAAAGTAAGCGCAGAACGCCCTTATACCCTTGACCTTTCACTCGTTCCAGACCCCAATGGGGTCTGGAACGAAAGCGAAGAAATTCCCACCAGAGTGCAGTTTTCGGCGAAGCCGGAAACGGAACGGTGGCGGAAATTTATGAGCTGTAATAGCGGAACACTATAGATATTGTGAGCACAAAGCCCAAATGTAGCTCAGCGTAATATTTATATTCTGGATAGGGAGAACAAAGCGGACTTTGCCCCGATGTGACATATCCCTCTGGTTTTGACACCGTGGTGTCCCGTCTGCCCTTGGAGTACTTTTTTCAATTGGCAGAGATTCAGACTGATTTACAAAATTAAAAGCAACTTAGATTTAGATAAGGGACTCAAAGGTACTCACCGTAGAATTAATCAGCTATTGACCGCTTGATTTGTAATTTATTATTGATGCACGGAAAAAGCGTATTAACGGATAGTGGATAGTTAGTGGAGCCATAGGATCAATATCTCTATCCCCCTTGAATACAAAACGAGGAACTTTTCCATAATTTCCAATAACGCCAAGGTCATATAAATCACGCAATATCTGGTTTGGCTTATGTGATCCATTTTTTAATGTCTCTACTTCGACAAAGGTATCAGCTTTCCCATCTATCTGCGCAATAAAATCCTTTAACTCAAAAGGAATGCTCATTCCTGTCAATGCGAGTCGTATGCCATCAACTTCTATATTTGAGTATTTTGCAGTCAGAGATTCCTCAAACTCCGTCCATGAATCATCTGAATAATCTTTGCGAATAGTATCAAAGGTTTCTTGGTCAGCAGTGGATTTTTCACCTCGGACCGCTTGAATAGCTGTAAACATACGAATAATGTCTCTCGGCTTATACCATGTTTGATCTAAAATATAATTGCGCACATCGATTCGGCTGTTGCCAATAGTCTGAACAAAATATTCCTGCCACACATTTTCTGTTGGTACTAATCCGGCTTTAATTTCGCTATACTGAATACGTTTCTCTAACATCTTTAATAAAGGATGATTAGAGATATCCCCGCCATGTTGTTGCCATGAAATTTGGACACCAAAATCATGAATGGTTTTATTTATTTCCATTCCTTTTGCCTGCACATTTTTATAGACCTCGTTACGCACAGCAGCAATTAGATAGACAGGGAATCCATGTTCCTTGGAAATTTCCGAAATATATTGAATTGCAAAGATCAAATCTCGGATAAGCGTTATATCGCGTTCATAACTTTTGGTTCGCTTTAGGGATAACTCTAATTCATCAACTAAAATGTAAATCTTGTTTTCTGTCGGTATGAGTTTAGCATACAAATCAAGAGCTTTTTTTGCAATAGAGGTAAACGTTGCTGCTTTCTTATCCGAATCCGTCCATTCTAATTCAAAATCTACTTTACCATATTTACCAATATTAAGTTCTATATTACCTTTTTTAACTTTGGGAAGAATTCTTTTTGTGATATTGTCATCATCGGCATCATTATAAACTGCATTCAATAAAGTGTTTAGCTGTTTCCAGTTCTTATCATTCCTATCAAAAACACCATATTCTGTATGATTTAGCCGGAAAACTATTAACTTGATAAGGTAGATTTGCCATGCAAGCACACAGTTAATTGCAATATCTGTCGGAATATTTTTTTCAATAATCTCCTCAAATGGCTGACTGGGAAGTGACGCTCTTTTTATTTGATTTCTCTGATCCTCATCAACATCTTTTTTGAATCGTACAAATTCGGTGAAAACAGGATTTTCGCTTTGTTGCATCCGAGCTTCAATATATTTGAGCAACATAGTTTTTCCTGTGCCTTTATCACCACATATGTAATATACCGATCCATCAACCATTTTACCGAAATCAAGATTCGGATATTCAAAGAAAATTTCTGAACATACCTCAGGACCAAATTCAAGGAATTCATTATATGCATCGATTTTTCCGAGATATAAATCTTTGAATTTAAGTTGTCCCATAACAACACCTCATAATATATTTGGGGATACAAAATCACTATTTATTGTAGTATATCAAAAATCGACTAAAAAATCCAGTCCTTATTGCTATTTTGAGCAAAATATACCTTGCCAACTCATAAGATCAACATAACATATTCCTGCATATAGAATAGAAACAAATCAGCTAATGACATCTGGTTGGGCTAATTGAACTTCTTACCAAGCTCGCAACAAGCGAATATAATAGCCCCATCACAACAAAGGAGCTGAGGCTATGCCAACCACCTATCCCACCGAACTGAAAGTCAAAACCATCCGCCGTTATGAAAAGGGCGCGTCCATCAAAACATTGAGCCAAGAGTTACACATTGCCCAAAGTACTCTGTACCAATGGCGCAAAGAATACTGCTCGACTAAAACACCCACCCGTACTTACACACCTGCCGAATTCGACGCCGTTTCCCGCCGACTGCAAAAGCTGGAGCATCACATGGAGATCATCCGCCAGACTGGATATCTGTCCAGCATACCTTTGCAGAAAAAGCTTGCCACCCTTGAGGAACTCTATAATCGACCTGGAAATCCTTTCAGTGTCCATGAGCTGTGCGACGCCCTTGATGTGGCAAGGGGTACATTCTACAACCACATCTTCCGTAAGGCAGACAGAAGCAAATACCAAGAGGAACAGGCTCAACTCATGCTGATGGTTAAACAGATATTTGATGACAGTGAACAGCGCTTTGGCGCAGAAAAAATACGCATCGTCTTAGCTGAGAGCGGCGTTCGTGTTGGTAAAAAGCGCATTTCCGCCATCATGCAAGAGTTAGGTCTTTGCAGTGTCCGAACAGATGCGAAAAAGCAGTTCAAACGCAAGCAACAGTATGCAAAACAAAATCTGCTGAAACGGGAGTTTTCGGCAGACCATCCTAATCAGATATGGGTCAGTGACATTACATATTTCAAGGTCAAAAGCTACTGGGTCTACCTCTGTATTATCCTTGATCTATATTCCCGAAAGATTATCGGCTGGCGGGTATCCCGGCACATGAGTACGCATCTGGTAACAGCGACCTTCAAGGCCACTTACCAGGAACGGGGACAACCACAAAACCTGACCTTTCACAGTGACCGGGGCAGCCAATATGTTTCAAAAACGATGACTGGGTTATTTCAGCAGTGTGGCGTGAAACAATCTTTCTCTGCTACTGCCAGACCTTTGGATAATGCCGTGGCCGAGACTTTCTTTTCCTCCTTCAAACGGGAGGAGGCATATAGAAAGGACTACACCTCCGAACAGCACTTCCGCAGGAGTGTGGAAGAGTATATTCGCTTCTACAATGAAGTGCGGCCTCACCAGACGCTGAACTACAAGACGCCGCAGGCTTTTGAGGATACATACAAGCCTGCTTTATCGGAAAGTAGTGTCTAAATAGCCGCCATGCATAAAAATATTAGTTTTGCGTTTGGAGCGTTTTGGAGAATCGGTGCCCTGACATAAAAAAGCAAAAATCTCTGTATTACAAGGCTTTCCGGATATGACAAGTCCCGCTTTTCGATAAAATAGTTCGAAAAGCGGGACTCGTTCATTATGGTGCGGGCAACAGGACTCGAACCTGCACGCCGTGAAGCACGAGAACCTAAATCTCGCATGTCTACCAATTTCATCATGCCCGCAAAAATACAAACACACCGCTCAAATAGTATATCAACAAAATTTCTTCCCGTCAACGATTGCTTTTCGAAAAAAATCTCGTATAATGAAACATAACCGCAAATTCGGTACTCTTCTTTTTGGGAGGGATGTCCCATGTCCACCGCCAATCGAATCGCCCCTCATGTAGCCGCCGTCCATGACCTTTCCGGCATGGGACGGTGCTCTCTGGGCGTTGTGGCCCCCGTGCTGTCCGCCATGGGCTGCTGGTGCTCCGCCCTGCCCACCGCTTACCTCTCGGCCAACACCATTTTCCCTCCCTCGGACCACTTTATTTTCCGGGATCTCACCGACGAGATGGCCGGTTCCCTGGATCACTGGGAGGAGCTGAAGGTCTCCATCCGGGCTCTTTACAGCGGCTTCGTGGGCTCAGAGCGGCAGATCGGCGTGGTGGCCGATTTCTTCCGCCGGTTTCGGAAAGAAGGGACCTTCGTGCTGGTGGATCCGGTGATGGGAGACTGGGGCAAGCCCTACCGGACCTACACCCCCGCCATGTGCGGGAAGATGAAGGAGCTGGCCTCCCTGGCCGACCTGATCACCCCCAACCTCACCGAGGCGGCCATCCTTCTGGGCGAGCCCTACGAAAAGGCCCCCAAGACCGGCGAGGGGCTGAAGGACTGGTTGGAACGCCTCAGCCTGAACGGAAAGCGCTCGGTGGTCATCACCGGGGTCCATCCATCCCCCGGGAAGGTGGGGGCCGCCTCCTTTGACCGGGAGACCGGCGCTTTCTCCCTCACCGCGGCCCATGAGGAGCCTGCCCAGTTCCCCGGCACCGGGGACCTCTTTGCCAGCGTCACCCTGGGCGCTCTTGTTCGGGGAGAAAGCCTGGAAAAGGCCGCCGCCCTGGCGGTGGACTTTGTGGCCCGGTGCGCCCGGTCCACCCTGGCCCTGGGCACTCCCATTGAACAGGGCGTTCAATTTGAGTCCCTTCTCCACCTGCTCCGCTGAACCTCCGCCTCTCTTCCGAAGAACTGTGGCACCTCTCTCCCCCGCCTGCTTATAATGGAGGTAGGAGGTGCAGCATGGGTCAACTTGTTTTATATGCCTTTTTGGCTACCTTAGGTACATGGGCGGTGACCGCCTTAGGGGCAGCCACCGTGGTCTTTTTCAAATCCCCCAACCAGAAAGCCCTGAACCTGATGATGGGCTTTGCCGCAGGGGTCATGATCGCCGCCAGCTTCTGGTCTCTTTTGCAGCCCGCCATCGAGCGCGCCGAGGCCCTGTCCGGGCCTCCCGCCTGGCTGGTGGCCACCGCCGGGTTTCTCTTCGGCGCTGTTTTCATGTGGGGCTCGGACAAGATCGTCTCTCTTACCAGACGGGGTGTGAACGACGGCGGCGCTCCAAAGCCTGACCGGCTCAACCGGATCATTCTTTTGGTCCTCTCCATCACACTCCATAATATCCCCGAGGGCCTTGCCGTAGGGGTGGCCTTCGGGGCTCTTCACAACAGCGGAAACCTTACCGCCGAGGGGATCATGGGGGCAGTCACCATCGCCGTGGGCATCGGCCTTCAGAACTTCCCGGAAGGGGCGGCGGTGTCGGTCCCCCTTCGCCGGGAGGGCTATTCCCGGAGCAAAAGCTTCCTGCTGGGGCAGGCCTCCGGTCTGGTGGAGCCCGTGGCCGGGGTCATCGGGGCCCTGCTGGTGGTCTATGTGGAAGCCATTCTGCCTTACGCCCTGTCCTTCGCCGCCGGGGCCATGATCTTAGTGGCCGTCCATGAGCTGATCCCCGAATGTCAGCAGAACCAAACCGAGCAGCCCTACTTCGCCACCATGGGCATCGTATCCGGCTTCGCGGTGATGATGCTGCTGGACGTGATGCTGGGGTAAGGCTCCCCCGGCCCCAAAAGAGAAAATACGCATTTTTTTGTAGATAGCCCTTGACAAATCCCCCTCCCGTGTGATAGTATATCCCTTGCGATAAAAACCGCTATGCACGAGTGGTGGAATTGTTAGACTCGCCGGCTTCAGGTGCCGGTGTTCGCAAGGACGTGTGGGTTCGAGTCCCACCTCGTGCACCAAAAAAAGTAAGACAGACCACCACAAGGTGGTCTGTCTTACTTTTATAAAAAATTCCCAGATAAGTGTACACAAACGTACAACCTCATGACATCTTCTCTTTATTGTAGGTAGATTTTTCAGAACTTCTTGTAAAGGAGAAGATAAATGCATTTCAAACAATGTGCCGGGATGCTTTACATACAGAAATCAGTTGGACCCCGTTGGGTCTGTTGGGTACACCACTCAGACGGTGTTTCTCATTGCCAGGAATGTCTCATGTTAGATGGATGCCTATTTTTAGAAAGTAAAGCTCCTCAGTGTCCTCATCATCCAAGCTGCCACTGCACGTTGGATCCTATTGATTATGCTATCGTACAGCGTATTGCCTCTGCGGACAGTGATTATAGCAAATTTGATCCATATCTTTTTAACACACAAGGCAAATATACCCATTCAAAAGAGAAATTATTTGCGTCTTGGGGATATTTTGTCGAAGATGCCAGATGGCTCCAGGCAGAAATGGAACGACAGGCCAGAGAAAAATATCTTATGGGAGATTATAAATTGGGACGACTGGACCAATGGGGACAACACATCAACATCAGAGTTGAAATTCCAAAAAGGAATGGGATTGGAAACGTATCTTTTACAACTGGATGGATGGTGTGCCCTGACGGACAAATTAAGCTTAACACCCCATATGGAGGAAAATAAAATGAAAATGATGGATTGCGTAGAAGTCATCGTGGAAAAGCCCGAGTATGCAAAAGAGGGTGTCCACAAGGGGATGCACGGATGGATCTGTGACGATAGGTATATACAAGGCTCTTGGCTGGTCAATTTCCCGCAATGTGGCGAAAAAGATGATATTGCCACGATTGGAATAAAAGAAGAGGACTTAAAAGAGATTCCGATCATGTATGCCAAAATCAACGAAGAAATCAAGGAGCAGTTTGACCGGCAGGAGCAGAAAATGGCCTCAAATCCCGGCGAAGACCATTCAAGCTATCTGGTCTGATTGATCAGTAAGCAGGTGACATTGGGTGCGTTCTGCGCTGTGAAGAAAGGCAGTCATCTTTCGGATGACTGCCCTTTCTTTTTCTCCTTATTCCTTCCCGTGGTTGGCAAGGTACCGCATGGCGCAGTGGGCCAGGCCGGCCGCCCCGGTGGGGCAGACATCCTCGTTGAAACGCACTTTGGGATTGTGGGCCGGATAGTCCCCCCGCTCGTCCTGGAACCCGGCAGAGAGGTACATCATGGTGGTGGGCACCTTCTCGGCTACCACCGCGAAATCCTCCGAGGCACTGGCCGTCATGCCGGGCACCGGCCGGCTGCCCGGAACGGGCAGCTCCTTCATATACCCAGCCAGTTCTTCGGTGAGAGCCTTATCGCAGACCAGGGGCGGCACCTGGGAAAGCCAGGTGAGCTCCGCGCTTCCGCCATAGGTCCCGGCCACGCCTTGAGCCACCTCCCCGATCCGGCGGGTGAGCAGTTCCCGGCAGGCCTTGTCATTGGTCCTCAGCGTGCCCTCCATCACCGCCGTGTCCGGAATGATGTTGGGGGCATTTCCCGCCCACAGCTTTCCCACCGTGAGAACACAGTTTTTCGACGGGTCCGCCTCCCGGGCGATCAGAGCCTCCAGAGCCAAAAAGGTCTGCACCGCCATCTGGATGGGGTCCACCGACGAATGGGGATAAGCCCCGTGTCCGCCCCGGCCCTGAAAATTCAGCCGGAAGCCGTCCACCGAGGACATCATCACCCCGCCCGCGTTATACATGAAAAGGCCGGTGGGGAACTTTCCCGGTCCCACATGGAAGGCCAGGGCGGCGTCCACACGGGGATCCTCCAGGATCCCGGCGGCGATCATGTCCCGGCTCCCCTCAAAAGTCTCCTCGGCAGGCTGGAACATGAGCTTTACCGTTCCCTTCAGCTCTCCCTCCCGCTCCTTGAGCAGTTTGGCGGCGGTGAGGAGCATGGCGGCGTGGAAATCGTGGCCGCAGGCGTGGTTTTCGGTTCCCGTGGGGCAGGCGAAGCTCTCCCCGCTCTCCTCGGGCATGGGCAGGGCATCCATGTCCGCCCGCAGCAGGAGCACCGGGCTCCCGTGGCCCAGCAGGGCGGTGACTCCGTGGCCGCAGGGCTTGGGCTCCAGGCCGTATTCGGTCAGCTTCTCCATCACGTAGGCGCGGGTCTTAGGCAGGTCCAGCCCCACCTCCGCGTTTTGGTGAAAATAACGGCGGTGGGCCACTGTCTCCTCCCGCAGCTCCAGGGCTCTCTCGTAGAACTCCTTCACGCTGATCCCTTCCTTCCCGGTTTTTGGTATCTTCATCCTATCCGTATCTTTCCCCCTTGTCAAGAGATGTTTGCATAAAAAGACGCTCTCGTTCGTGAGAGCGTCTTTTTTCGCATGATTGTATTGTTCCGTACAACCTCAGGCCAGATCCTCGCCGTTGGTGGCGATGACCTTCTTGTACCAGTCGAAGGAGTCCTTCTTCTCCCGGCTCAGATCACCGGTGCCGTCGTCGAATTTGTTGACATAGATGAAGCCGTACCGCTTGGCCATCTCGCCGGTGGAGGCGCTCACCAGGTCGATGCAGCCCCAGGGGGTGTAGCCCATCAGGTCCACCCCGTCCTCCACCGCCTTGGCCATCTCCTGGATGTGGGAGCGGAGATAGTCGATGCGGTAGCTGTCGTGGAACTTGCCGTCCTCGCTTCGCTCATCATAGGCCCCCAGGCCGTTCTCCACCACCATCAGGGGGATCTGGTACCGACCATAGATTTCGTTGAGCACGTAGCGAAGGCCCTGGGGGTCGATCTGCCAGCCCCAGTCGGAGGCCTTCAGGTAGGGGTTCTTGATGCCGCCCATCAGGTTGCCCGAGGTCTGCTCCCCCTCGTGGGTGGTGACGCAGTTGGTCATGTAGTAGGAGAAGGTGTAGAAGTCCACCGTGCCCTCCTTCAGAATGGCCTCGTCGCCGGGCTCCATCTTGAGCTCCACCCCCAGCTCCTTCCAGATCCGCTTGGCGAAGTGGGGATAGGCGCCCCGGACCTGCACATCGCCGCAGTACCAGTTGCCCTCCTGCATCTTCTGCTGGTTGAGGACCACGTCGGCGGGGTCACAGGTCATGGGATAGGTAGCCATAAAAGCGATCATGCAGCCCATCTGGAACTGGGGATAGTGCTCATGGGCATACTTCACCACCTTGGCGGAGGCTACGAACTGGTGGTGGAGGGCCTGGAGCCGGGTCTGGGCGGAGGTCTCAATGCCCATGGCGGGGCCTTCGTAGCCCTGGCAGGTGCCCAGGCCCAGCACAGCGCCGAAGCCGGACATGCCGCAGTTGATCTCGTTGAAGGTGAGCCAGTACTTCACCTTGTCCTTGTACCGCTCGAAGATGGCGTGGCAGTAGTTCTCGTAAAAGCCGATGAGCCTGCGGTCAGCCCAGCCGTTGTACTTCTCGGTGAGGGCGTAGGGAAGCTCATAGTGGGAGATGGTGACCAAGGGCTCGATGCCGTGCTTCTTGCAGCAATCGAACACCTTGTCGTAAAACTCCAGGCCCTTCTCATTGGGGGTGGTCTCCTCCCCGGTGGGGAAGATCCGGGTCCAGTTGATGGAGAGGCGGAAGCACTTGAAGCCCATCTCGGCGAAGAGGGCAATGTCCTCGGCGTAGTGGTGGTAGAAATCGATGGCCTCGTGGGAGGGGTAGAGCTTGTCGGGCCGGATAGCGGTGGTGATCCACTTGGGGACCGTGTGGCTTCCGTTGGTACACATATCAGGTACCGAGGGGCCCTTGCCGTCGGCGTCCCAACCGCCCTCGAACTGGTTGGCGGCGGTGGCACCACCCCAAAGGAAGTCCTTACGGAAAACGCTCATGATGTGCTCCTCCTTGTAAATAAAATAGGGATAACAATATGGTATGTTGTAGGGGAGGGGCTTGCCCCTCCCTCTGCGCGATGCCACACTGAGCGGGAGGAGCTTGCCCCTCCCCTACATTGTCTCCCTTGGCTTGTTCTATCTTACCATAATTTTCCCACTGGGTCAATCAAACATCATCATAGCTGATGAGCTCTACCCCCTGGTCCTCCAGCCAGGCTTTCACCGCCGGGTCGCAGAGCATGGCCACCTCCTTGGTGCGGTTCACCGTGAGGGAGCTGTTGTTGAGGATAAAGTCATCCAGATAACCGGGATGGCAGACAAAAACGCCGGGCACCCCGGGCTTGAGGCCGGCCACGCCCTTTTTCAGTGTCTCGAAGGGGTCGTAGTCCGGGTTCATGGAATCCATGGGGCACATGGCGATGGGCTTGCCGTTGAAGGTGGCCTCCCCGTCAGGGAAGGATGGCATATGCTTCAGGCCATGGCGCTGGGCCACGATCTCCAGGCCCTTGAAAAGGTTCTTGCTCATGACGGCGTGGCCCTCGAAGTAGCCGGGCTCATGGCCCACCAGCTCCTTGAAGCGGGCGTACTGGGCCTCGATCTCGATGACGAACTCCTCCAGGGGGGCGATCTCCTCCTCCCTCTGCCAGGCCGCCCGGTAGGTCTTGCTGCTTTTCAAATTGCCGTTCTCATCCAGCAGGCCGGGGATCAGTTTCGGGTCGGCGCAGGGCTTCCCCAGGCACAGGTTGGTGTGCTGGCCGATACAGATGCCGGTACCCTCCAGCAGGCGAAGGCCGTGCTCCGCGGCGGGCATATTGGGCATAAGCCCGGCGGAGCGGATGAGACCGTCCTTGACGGACTTTTCGATGCCGTAGTTCACGGCCTCGGAGTAGCCGATGTCGTCGGCCCGGATGATGAGTTGGATCTTTGCCATGGAAAAGCGCTCCTTTCAGAATCGAGTGAAATATGCTCCCACCCCCAGGTAAACCCGGGGGTGGGAAAGAGAGAAAAAGAGGAGAAATTGTTTACGCCTTCAGGTCGTCCTTGGAAAATCCGATAAAGTAGGTAGCCACAGCGGCAACCGCCAGAGACAGAACACAGCCAATGATACCGTTGACCAGGTTGGCGGTGGTGCCGCCAGTAAAGCTGATTAGGCTCAGGAAGTTGGAGGAACCCATCATATAAGCGCAGACATTGGTGATGCCAAGATAAGCGCCGCCCACAAAGCCGCCAATGACCAGTGCGATAAAGCAGCGGCGGTACTTCATGCACAGGCCGTACAGGGTGGGCTCGGTAATGCCGCCGACGATACCCGAGACGAAGAAGCCGCCGGCGGCGGACTTCTCCTGCTTGTTCTTCAGCCGGAGGAAGACGCCCAGAGCCACACCCCAACAGGCCCAGGTAGCGGTGTTACCGCCCAGTGCGGCACCAGTCATGTAGCCTTTCTGCATATAATCCACCATAAAGGTCATGATGACAGGCACATGCATACCGGTCATGACCAGGAACTCCCAGATGGCGCCGATGACGGCCACGCCGAAGAAGCCGGTGGCGTTACCGAAGGCAGCGATGCCGCCGCCGATGGCGTTGGCGATATTGTTGCCCAGGGGGGCCAAGAACAGGAAGGACACGGGGACAGAAACCAAAATGGTAATGAAGGGCGTAAAAATGGTGGTCAGCACATCGGGCATGACCTTGGCCAGAGCCTTGTACAGAAAGCCCATGAAGGCCACGGACAGGAGCACGGGCACCACAGACTGGCTGTAGTTCACCAATGTCACGTTCATGCCGAAAATATCAAAGGGTGTCTTGGCAGCCACCATGTTCATAAAGGCGGGGGCCATGAGCACACCGCCCATGAAAGCACCCAGGGGGGCGGGGATGTTCATCTTCTTGGCGGCGTTGAAGCCGATCATAATGGGCAGATAGTAGAAGAACCCATCATACATCAGGTTGAGCAGGATGTAGAGATTGTGGGTCTCCCCTACCAGATTGAGCATATTGGGGCCAACAACTGCGGCCAGAGCCTTACAGAGACCGGCGCCTAGCATGGCGGGGATCATGGGGGTCATGGATCCGGCAATGTAGTTCATAATGCTGCCGCCCAGCTTTTTCAGTGTCAGCTTCTCCTTGGGGCCGTCCAGATTCTCGTTGATGGCCTCGTGGGTCTCCAGCCCGGTCATGGCGCAGAACTCGGCGTAGACCTTGGGCACGTTCTGGCCGATGATGACCTGGAACTGGCCGCCGGCCTTGACCACGCCGACTACGCCGTTGATGTTCTTGACGGCTTCCTCGTTGGGAAGGCCCATGTCCTTCAGGTTCAGGCGGAGCCGGGTCATGCAGTGGGTGGCCGAGGTGACGTTGTCCTTGCCGCCAACGGCTTCCAGGACCTCCTGGGCAATTTTCTTGTTGTCAACTGCCATGATAAAATACCTCTCTTCTTTGATTTGGTTTTCTATCTTGCAGACGGGGCGCCTCCGCCATACAATACAAATTCTTTACAGGCCCTCTTTGGCCAGGATGCGGTTCACGTGGAGAATGAGGTAAAGCTTCTCCTCCTCGGAGAGCTGGCTGCCCCACGTTTCCTGAAGGTGGGCGGCGATGGTCTCCACGCAGTCGGCGATCTGAGGGAACTCCTCCCGCAGGTCCTTGTACATCCGCAGGTTGTCGCTGTCGATGGCGGTTTTCTGCCGGAGACGCTGGAAGAGATACTGGATGTGGGTGGCGTAGCGGGTAAAGTTGAAGGAATCCCGGTCCACCATGACGCGGAAGTGGTCCTCCACGATCTCGGTGACCTCCTCCAGCATCTGGGAAAAATCGGCCTCCGGGTCGGACCGGCCGGATGGGGTCTTTTTGGCGTTGATGAGGTTCATGGCGATACCTACCGTCTCGTCGTTGGCCAGGCCCACCTGAAACTCCTTCCGGGCTTTGTCCACAGCGTACTTGCCGATTTTGTACTCCAGGGGATAGAGCTGCTTCACATCGTAGGCCAGGGGCATTTTCACCCGGATGTTCTTCCGGACCCGCTCCAGGGCGAAGTTCAGGTGGTCGGCCAGCAGGAGCACCGCGTTGGGGGACAGCTCGTAGGAGAGCTCCCCCACGGCAATGTCGATGATCCTGGCGGCAAACATGACCACGTCCGCAGGCAGGTCGTTCATCACATTGACCCCGCCCTCGTCCAGGTCGTAGAAGGTCCGCTCTACCTCCGAGAGGGCCAACTCCCGGGGGATGTCCCCAAAGCCCAGGCCCTTTCCCAGGGCAATGACCTCACGGCCGGTGCTGTCCATGCAGACCACGGCGTTGTTGTTCAGTCGTCTGATCGCGCGCAAGGGTCCTCACACCTTTCTCTTTCTGCTCTTTGGGGCAAAATCCCAATAAAAAACTCCCCAAAGGCTGCGCGGCAACAGAAACTGTCGCCATGGTCATGCCTCCAGAGAGTAACATTCCAAAATACGAGTTTTGGTTTTGAGCTATGTACGGTGATGCCCGATATGGTCACATTCCGTAATTTATGTTTATAAGTATAGCGAATCTCTCAGGCGTTGTTAATGTGTCATTCTTCACAAATTGAAAGGGCATTTTTTGTGCAGATGGCACAAACCGCAGCGTAAAGCAAACGTGCCGGGGGCACGTTTGTAGCGTAGGCCCCGGGCAACTTATTGCCTGGGGTCTCTCTGCTTGAGGGGTAATTTCCCACTACCCTATTTTCCCTTTTCATCCTTAAAGATGTGCGTCCGCACGAAGCGCTTCATGCAGTGGTCATACTCGGCGTTCACGTAGGCGGCGTAAAGAATGTCCACCACATTGAGCTGGGCCATCCGGGAGGAGAGGGCGCCGATCCGGAAGGTAAACTCGTTGGTGGCGGTATAGAGGCAGTGGTCGGCCAGCTTTGTGACCGGAGACGGGACCGACCGGGTGACGGCGATGCGGGGGCAGCCGTTTTCCCCCAAGGCTTCCATACACTCGACCATCTCCCTGGTCTGGCCGGAGTAAGAGAAGATGATGGCCACATCCTCCTTGGTGGCGTTCCGGGCCTGGAGAAGCTGGGAGTGCCAATCGTCGTTGAGGACGCAGGGCTTGTCCACCCGGAGGAACTTCAGGTAGGCGTCCCGGGCCACGCAGAGGGAGGCTCCAATGCCGAAGAGGAGAACGGTGCGGGCCTTCTGCAGAAGCCCCACACAGGTCTCCACCTCTTTCTCGTCCAGCAGGTAGCGGGTGTCCTGAAGGCATTGGATATTTCGCTGGGTGATGCTGTCCAGGATCTGGGTCACGGTGGCGGTGCCGTCCAGCTCGGTCTCCTCATGGGAACCGGTATCCCCTAAATTGTGCACGTCCAGCAGCAGCTCCTGCCGGAACTCCCGGTACCCCACAAAGCCGATGGAGCGGCACATACGCACCACGCTGGAGGGGGAGGAAAAGGTCCGCTCAGCCAGCTCCCGAATGGTCATGTGGGCGCATTCCTCCGGGTTGGCGCAGATATACTTGGCCACGGCCACCTCGGCGTTGGACATGGTCTCCTGGTTCTCCCGCAAAAGTAATAGTACATTTTTCACAGTTTTCTCTCCTCCATTGGAACAGTTTCGTAGCTTTTATCCAAAAGCGTTCTCTACATAAAACATTGTACCACACTTTCCCAAATTTGTTGACAACTTTTTTCAAAAAGTTTATGCTAAAACCGCAAGGCAGAATTTAGAGGGAAAGCTGGGAGTGTATATGGATCTGAGTCATATGACAACAGAACGCAGGAACCAAGCAACCCTGGATCTGGACACCATGACCGCCCTGGAGATCGCCACCGTGATGAACCGGGAGGACCGAAACGTCCCCCTCGCCATCGAAAAGGCCCTGCCCCAGATCGCCCAGACCATCGAAGCGGTGGAAAAGGCTTTCCGGCAGGGCGGGCGCCTCTTTTATGTGGGCGCCGGCACCAGCGGACGGCTGGGGGTGCTGGACGCCTCCGAGTGTCCCCCCACCTTCGGGGTGGATCCCGGCATGGTAGTGGGACTCATTGCCGGGGGAGACAAAGCCCTCCGCTTCCCCATCGAGGGGGCCGAGGATGACCGGGAGCTTTGTGTAAAGGATCTGAAGGAACGGAATTTCTGCTCCAAGGACGTGCTGGTGGGGATCGCCGCCTCGGGCCGCACCCCCTACGTGCTGGGAGGTCTGGAGTACGCCAAGAGCTTGGGCTGCACCACCGCCGCCATCGCCTGTAATCATGACAGCGCCGTGGGCAAAGCCGCCGACATCGCCATTGAAGCCGAGGTGGGCCCCGAGGTCCTCACCGGCTCCACCCGCCTGAAGTCGGGCACTGCCCAGAAGCTCATTGTCAACATGATATCCACAGGGGCCATGGTCCGCATCGGCAAGGCCTATCAAAACCTGATGGTGGACGTGGTCCAGAGCAACGAAAAGCTCCAGGTCCGGGCGGAGAACATCGTCATGGAGGCCACCGGGGTGGAGCGGAGCAAGGCCCGGGAGACCATCGATGCCGCCGACGGCAGCGTTAAGACCGCCATCACCATGATCCTGGCCGGCTGCGGCAAGGAAGAAGCACTGTCTCTGCTGGAAAAGAGCGGCGGCCGGGTCCGTGACGCAGTTCCCCAGCCGTGAGTTTGTGATCCCTGCGGGTCCGTTTTCCGGCGTTTGGCGTGCGTCCGGCAGAACGGTCCCCCGGTATCAAATATTTTTCCTCAT
>JAGBDQ010000297.1 GCA_017937415.1 Oscillospiraceae bacterium | reverse complement strand
GCGTTTGACCTGAAAAAGCTCTATATGAAACGGGAAAAAGGGCGGCTGCAGACCCATCTTTCTGAGGTAATGATAGCTTAACGCCAAAACAACGGAATATTTCCACATTTAACGCCAGATCTCTTTCTGGGGTGGTGTTCTAGCGCTGCTTTTTCCACTTAGGACCTTCTTTTTGTTAAAAAGCGGCTGAATTTGTGGTGCCTTGCATAGGAAAAGAGCGCGTTACAGGTTTTTTATTCTGCAACGCGCCCTTGTCTGTAGGAAAATGCGCGAAGTTTTATTCTCTTTTTTGGTAAAGTTCCTGATTTTTACATTTTTCCTGTTTTGAGCCATTTCTCGTGTGGATCCATTTTATGCTTTTTCTTTCTCGAAATTATTCCGCCAATAATAGTAATAAAGCCGACGAGCGCGCAGATGGTAAACAGTATCAGTAAAATATGGGCCAGTATCATTCCAAACATATTTCCAAATATGATACCAAAGCCTCCCAATTCCACTTCATTTACATATATCGGCATAAACGTTTTTATCCGTATTCCAGCCTGTTCCAGTGCATTTTTCAGCATCATTATGTAGTCCACATCAAATATTCCCATTTCTGTGCCCCCATTACATGAACATAAATGTGCAGATTCTATCTATCAAATCACTTTTTGCAGTTCGTTGATAAAACTGTCTGTCGCTTTTTCTATGATTTTAAGTTGCCGCTTTTCCTTACCATCAACTCTTCCGTCATCTTTCATTGCCGCAAGCTGGCATCCTTGCTTAAACGATTTTGCTATCATGATCATGTTTTTGACCTGGCTGTCTATTTGCATGTTCATTCGTGTCACTCCTTCTTTTTTTTCTGTTCTTATTTTATTATAGCATAAAGAATTCGGGACGTCTACGATAATAGACAAATAATTTGCCTTTTTCCACTACACTATGAGGGAAAGAGGTGAGGACATGCAATTTGACAACAAAGCGGTTGGAAAAACCATCCGCACGCTGCGGAGAGAACGGGGACTGTCTCAGGACGTTTTAAGCGGTTTTGCCGGAATTGCGCGTACCCACCTCACCATGATCGAAAACGGAACCAAGCAGGCGAATTTTGAAACCCTGTGGAGGATCGCCAGAGCCTTTGATATGCGCCCCAGCGAACTGGTGCGAAGGATCGAAGAAGAGACAGAAAAAGGTATCAACACATAGCAAAGGAGCCCTGCCAACCGGCAGGGCTCACGTTTTACACAGGCATTTACGAATTTTCGGTCTCCACTAAAATATGGTCGGTGCCGTGCTGGTCGAACTCGGTGAGGTAGGCCTCGATCCGCTCGGCCAGCTCCTGGTAGTTGTGCTCGTCGATGGGCACATCGTCCATGTCCCGGCGGGCCAGGTCCTCGGCCAGAATGTCAAAAAACACGTTGTTCTCATAGTCCATGATGGCATCGTGGATGCCGCCGGCGGCAAAGGCCTGGGAGGGCACCGCCACCCCGTGCCAGTCCTCGGTGAGGGCGTCCATACCCAACTCCCGGGCCTTCCGGAAAAGCAGGGTCTCCACCTCGTCGTAGTCGGCGAAGCGGTCTTCCCCCCGGGTGGAGTTCAAGATCCAGTTGCCGATATATGCCATATCCAAAAGCCGGCGAAATTGCTTGCGGCTCAGCTCCAGTTCCATGCCAGATCCCTCCTTGCCGCGGGTATAGGGAGCTTTGATATTCTATATTATAGCCCTGACGGAGAAAATGTCAAACGGGAATCGGTCCCTGTTCGGGAGAAAAATGTGGGAAATTCCCTTGCCTTTCCAGGGAAAAGGGCATATCATAAGGAGAACAGACTTGTTTTTTGAAAATTTTCAAAGGGGGAAAAAGCCATGGACCAAAGGCCCATTGGAGTGTTTGATTCCGGCTTGGGCGGGCTCACCGCCCTTCGGGAGCTTCGGAAGCTGCTGCCCGGGGAGGACCTGATCTATTTTGGAGATACCGGCCGGGTACCTTACGGGGGCAGGAGCCGGGAGACCATCCTGCGCTATGCCCGGCAGGACGTGGCCTTTCTGCGATCCTTCGACCTGAAGGCCATCGTGGTGGCCTGCGGCACCGTGTCGGCCAACGCCCTTCAAGAGCTGAAGGGGGAGAACGACCTGCCCATCTTCGGGGTGGTGGGTCCGGCTGCCGCGGCGGCGGTGAAAGCCACCCGGAACAAAAAGGTGGGGCTCATTGGCACGGCGGCCTCCATCCGCTCGGGGGCCTACGAGGAGGAGATGGGCCGGATAGACCCGACGGTCCGGGTGACCGCCCTGGCCTGTCCGCTCTTTGTGCCCTTGGTGGAGAACGGCCGCTTCCGGCCCGGGGACCGGGTGGTGGAGCTGGTGGTGGAGGAGTACCTGGCCCCCATGAAGGAGTCCGGGGTGGACACCCTGGTGCTGGGCTGCACCCACTACCCGCTGCTCTCCCAGGTCATTGGGAACTTCATGGGCCCCGGCGTCAGGCTCATCGACAGTGGGGCCTCCTGTGCCGACCGGGCGGGGGAGTGGCTGGGGGAGCGGGGGATGCTGGCAGAGCGGGCGGCCGGCGCCTGCCGGTACTTTGTCAGCGACTCCACCCAGGACTTTGCCCGGCTGGCCTCCATCTTCCTGGGGGAGACCGTCACCGGGACCGTGGAGCGGGTGGAGATCGAGAAATACTGAAAAAAGGGGGCTTTTCAGATGGAAAAGCGGCCTGTTTTGATCCACCTGGAAAGTGTTCAGACCCAGGGGGGCGGGAACGAGCGGGTGGAGCAGGACCTGACCGGGACCCTGCTGACGCTTGAACAGGGCTGGACCCTCTCCTACCGGGAGCCGGAAGCCTCCGGCCTGGGAGAGACCCGGACCACCCTCACGGTGGCCCCCGGGAAGGTGATCCTGACCCGGGAAGGGGAGACCGCCTGCCGTATGGTGTTCCGGGCGGGGAGAAGGACCCTGGCGGATTATAGGACGCCCTACGGAAGGTTCGACCTGGAGATATTGACCCGGCGGGTTTCGGCCTGTTTGGAGGACGGAGCGGGCCGGGTGGAGCTGGTCTACAGCCTGTCCCTGGGGGGCGGCGAGCCGGGGGAGACCCGGCTGACCCTCACCTTCCGGGAGGAAGAATAAAAAAGGTGGAATGACAGATGGCAAAACTCTATTTTCGCTACGGGGTCATGGGCTCCAGCAAGACGGCCAACGCCCTGATGGTGCGCTATAACTACGAGGAGCGGGGCCAGAAGGCCCTGATGGTCAAACCCGTTCTCGACCAGCGGGAAGGTAAACCTGTGGTCAGCTCCCGCATCGGTCTCAGTTACCCCTGCGTCTGGTTCGACGACCTGCGCTCCATGCCCGAGGCCCAGGTCCGCGCCTACCAGTGCGTCATTGTGGACGAGGCCCAGTTCCTTACCCGGGACGAGGTGGACTACCTGACCCACATCGTGGACGATTGGAACGTGCCCGTCATCTGCTACGGCCTCCGCTCCGACTTCAAGGGGGAGCTTTTCCCCGGCTCCCAGGCCCTTCTGGCCCGGGCCGACATCATCGAGGAGATCAAGACCATCTGCTGGTGCGGCAAAAAGGCCACCTGCAACGCCCGCTTTGACGAGCACGGCAGGGTCCTGAAAGAGGGGGAGCAGGTGGTCCTTGGGGCCAACGACAAGTACATCGGCCTCTGCCGCAAGCACTGGAAGGAAGGAAATTTGGGGCCGCAATGAGAATGAGACAAAAAATAGGGGGTCATGGTATGGAGAAGAAGGATCAGATCCAGCTTTTTGAGGACAAGCGTGTCCGCACTGCATGGGACGAGGAAAAAGAGGAGTGGTACTTCTCTGTTGTCGATGTGGTAGCCGTGCTGACGGACAGCGTTGACCCGAACGCCTACTGGCGCAAATTGAAACAGCGGTTAAAAGAGGAAGGAAATGAAACCGTGACAGATTGTCACGGTTTGAAAATGACTGCCGCTGACGGCAAACAGCGCATGACCGACGTGGCCGATACCCAGCAGCTCCTCCGTATCATCCAGTCCATCCCCTCGCCGAAAGCTGAGCCCTTCAAGCTCTGGCTGGCTGAAGTAGGGCGGGAGCGCATCGAGGAGACCATCGACCCTGAGCTGACCATCGAGCGGGCGCTGGAGACCTATCTCAAGAAGGGCTACACCCGGGAGTGGATCAACCAACGGCTCCAGGCCATCCAGGTCCGCAAGGAGCTGACCGACGAGTGGGACGCCCGAGGTGTTCAGAAGGGCGTGGAGTACGCCATCCTCACCGATGAGATCTCTCGGGCCTGGTCGGGCATGACCACCCGGCAGTATAAGAACCTCAAGGGCCTGAAAAAGGAAAATCTCCGGGACAACATGTCCACCACCGAGATCATCCTGAATATGCTGGCCGAGACCTCGACCAAGGACATCTCCAAAAAGGAGCGGCCCGAAGGCTTCGGCCAAAGCGTGGAGGTGGCCCGGCGGGGCGGCCGGGTGGCCGGCATCGCCCGAAAAGCCCTTGAGGAGGAGACTGGCGAACCGGTCATTACGGCCCAGAACGCCGCCCAGCTCAATCAGGTGGTGACCGACATGATCGAGGGGATCGTGTCGGAGCAGGAGGGCGAAGAGCCGCGTCCTCCGGAGGTCCACCACTGATGATGCAATGACCGGAAAGACCGTTCCTCTGTCTCTAATAAATGCAAAGGTGGTTAGTCCGAAGTGGCGATTCCGAATCCGTTGTTTGACTCTATAAGAAAAGCAGTTTGCGCGTGGGTAAATGATATTGAGAGCATAATCCAACAGCTACAGGCAGGAATCGAATACGTGATAAGCTATGATATAAGATGGGAGGCCCACCCATGACCTTTGACGAACTGAAAGAAAAAGCCCACGCCCTGCCCTTGAAGCCGGGTGTGTATATCATGCAGGACAAGCATAATGAGGTCATCTATGTGGGCAAGGCCAAGGCCCTGAAGAACCGGGTCTCTCAGTACTTCGCCAATCTGGCCTCCCACACCGAAAAGACCCGGGCCATGGTGTCCTCCATTGACCACTTTGACGTGATCGTGGCCGACAGCGAGTTCGAGGCCCTGGTGCTGGAAAACTCCCTCATCAAACGCCATCAGCCCCATTACAATATTTTGTTAAAGGATGACAAGGGGTATCCCTATATCCGGCTGGATGTGAATGCCGACTATCCCCGCTTTTCCCTCAGCAACAAAGTGGCCGAGGACGG
>JAGBDQ010000296.1 GCA_017937415.1 Oscillospiraceae bacterium | reverse complement strand
TCCGATGCCGTCGGCACCGTGGTGGGCGCCTGCACCGGCACCTCCACCGTCACCACCTTTGTGGAGTCGGCCTCGGGCGTGGAGGCGGGCGGCCGCACCGGCCTTACCGCCCTCACCACCGGCATCCTGTTCCTGGCCTGTATCTTCATTGCCCCCATCGCGGCCATCATTCCCGCCCCCGCCACCTCGGCCGCCCTCATTTACGTGGGAATCCTGATGCTCAGCGGCCTGAAGAACATTGATTTTGACGACATCGCCACCGCCGCCCCCGTGTTCATCATGCTGCTGGCCATGCCCATCTCGGGCTCCATCGGCCACGGCATCGGCCTGGCCCTCATCGCCTACACCGTCATCAAGCTGTTCACCGGCAAGGCCAAGGACGTGTCCGCCCTCACCGGCGTTCTCTCCCTGCTGTTCCTGGTGAAATTCTTCCTGGCTGTGTAAGCCGCTCAGATGATTAAAAAGAGGTGCCCTTCCCAAGATCCGTTGGGAAGGGCACCTTTTTTGTCTGTTTCCTTTTGGTTCCCTCACATCTTCTCAGGGGCGGTGACGCCGATGAGGTTCAGACCGTTGGCCAGCACACTGCGGGTTGTGTCGGCCAGCTTGAGCCGGGCGGCCTGGATGGCGGGATCGTCCACCATGCAGCGGCAGGAGTTATAGAACCGGTGGAAATCCCCTGCCAGGGCCACCAGATACCGGTTGACCTGGGAGGGATCCAGCTCCCGCCCGGCCAGCTTCAGCTCCTCGGGGAACCGGGCGATGGTCTTCAGCAGGGCAAGCTCCTCGGGCTCCCGGAGCAGGCCGGCGTCCACCTCCCCGGCGGCGGGGACGGAGATCTTGCTGGCCTCCACCACCTTGGACACCATGGAGCAGATCCGGGCGTGGGCGTACTGCACATAGTAGACCGGGTTCTCGCTGTCCTCCCGGACGGCCAGGTCCAGGTCAAAGTCCACCGGACTGGTGGGCTTGGACTCATTGAAGAAGAACCGGGCGGCGTCCACGCTCACCTCGTCCAGCAGATCGTGGAGGGCGATGGCCTTGCCCGAGCGCTTGCTCATCCGCACCGGCTGCCCGTCCTGGAGCAGGTTCACCAGCTGCATGAGCACGATGATGAGCCGGTGGGAGCCGTCCAGACCCAGGCCGTCCAGTGCGGCCTGAAGCCGGTGGACATGGCCGTGGTGGTCGGCGCCCCAGACGTTGATGGCGGTCTGGAAGCCCCGCTCCTCCAGTTTGTTGCGGTGATAGGCGATGTCCACGGCAAAATAGGTGTAGAAGCCGTTGGACCGGCAGAGCACGTCGTCCTTCAGCTCCAGCTTTTCCACCTGCTCGGGGGTTTTGCCCTCGGAGAGATATTTCCGCTTCAGAAGCTCGGTGGTGTTGAGCCAGAGGGCCCCGTCCTTCTCGTAGGTCCAACCGGCCTTGGTGAGCAGGTCCATGGTCTCCTTCACATAGCCGCTCTCGTGAAGGGCGGACTCCAAAAACCACTTGTCGTACTCCACCTTGTACCGCCGAAGGTCTTCCTGCATCCGGGGCAGATTGGCCTTGAGCCCGAACTGGGCCAGGGCCTCCTGCCGCTCCTCCTCGCTCTTCTCCAGCCAGGAATCCCCCTGCTGGGCCCGGAAGTCCTGGGCAAGCTCCCGGATGTCCTCCCCCTGGTAGCCGTCGGCGGGGAACTCCACCGCCTCTTCGCCCAGAATGAGCTGGCGGTAACGGGCGTCCAGAGAGACGGCAAACTTGTGGACCTGGTTTCCGGCGTCGTTCACGTAGAACTCCCGCCAGACCTCATAGCCCAGCCGCTCCAGCACCGAAGAGAGGGCGTCTCCCAACACGCCCCCCCGGGCGTTGCCGATGTGCATGGGGCCGGTGGGGTTGGCTGAGACGAACTCCACCATCACCTTCTGCCCCTTGCCCTCGTCGCTCTTGCCGTAAGTCAGGCCCCCCGCCTCCACGGCGGCCAGGACCTCAGAAAACCAGCGCTTACCCAGGGTGAAGTTAAGAAAGCCGGGACCGGCCATCTCCACCTTGTCAAAATAGGTGCCCTCCAAGGTCATGTGATCCATCAGGATCTGGGCGATCTCCCGGGGCGGCTTACCCAGCACCTTGGCCCCCGCCATGGCAAAGGAGGTGGCGTAGTCCCCATGGGAAACATCCTTGGGGATGTCCACCTGGCCCCGGATCTCCGCCCCGGCGGGCAGAAGTCCGGCGGCGGCCGCCTTCTCATAGGCGCTCCGGGTCAGGGCAGACACCTGTTCCCGGGCGGCCTGGATCAAATTCTCACACATATGGGTCCATCCTTTTCCTTTGTAGTCAAAAGCCTCCCGGCCCAATGAGCCGGGAGGCCGCTTTCCGCTTTTGTCCGATCAGAAGTACTTCTTCACTCCGTCGGAAGCCAGAGATGTATCGGCGCTGATGGTGACGGTGAAGCTGATACCGTTCTTCTCGCCGAAGGCGTTGAGCCAATCCAGGAACTTCTCCACCTCGGGATCCTCGGCGGAGACATTGACCAGCTTGGTCAGGCTCTCGATAAAGACCTTGGTGATGTCGTAGTTGCCGGCGTGCAGACCGCTGATGAAGCCCTTGAGCATCTCAAAGCTGCTGATGGCGTAGTCCTTGGCCTCGATGAGGCGGATCTGGTAGTGAATATCGTAGGTCAGCTTATTGCCGTGCTCAATGCACACCACGCTGCCGCTCTCGCTCTTGGCGGCGGAATTGATAAGCTCGATCATCTGCTTGGTTTTGCCGGTCCCCTTGACCCCCATGATCACTCTTACCATAGTCGATCACTCCTTCGTTTTGTCCTCGGAATGGTTTCCGGGAGTTCTGATGCTATTTTACCATGTCGCGATTCCGGTTTCAACCGTTTTCCGCGAATTCATGGAAAATTTCATTTTTCGGCGCTTTTCAGCCGTTCAGCCTTTTTTCCAGTTCAGCTTTCTGGCTTTCGTAGCCGGGCTTGCCCAGAAGGGCGTACATGTTGTTCTTGTAGGCCTCCACGCCGGGCTGGTCAAAGGGATTGACCCCCAGGAGATAGCCCGAAATGCCGCAGGTGAACTCAAAGAAATAGATGAGCTCGCCCAGGCTCTTCTCGTCCCGGGAATCCACCGAGATGAGCACGTTGGGCACCCCGCCGTCCACATGGGCCAGGGTGACGCCCCGGAGGGCCTGCTCGCCCACGAAGTCCAGGGACTTGCCCGAAAGGAAGTTGAGGCCGTCCACATTCTCCGGATCGTTGGGAATGGTGATCCTGGTCCGGGCCTTGTCGAAGCGGACCACGGTCTCCATCAGGATGCGCTCCCCCTGCTGGATGTACTGGCCCATGGAGTGCAGGTCGGCGGTGAACTCCACGCTGGCGGGGAACAGGCCCTTGTGCTCCTTGCCCTCGCTCTCGCCGAAGAGCTGCTTCCACCACTCGCCGAAGAACCGGAAGGCGGGCTCGTAGCAGGCCAGGATCTCGATGCGCTTGCCGCTCTCGTAAAGGGCGTGCCGGGCGGCGGCGTACTGCCAGGCGGGGTTGTCCATGCCGGGCTTTGTGAGCTTATCCATGCCCTCCTTGGCGCCCTCCATCAGCTTCTCGATGTCGATGCCGGCGGCGGCGATGGGCAGCAGGCCCACGGCGGTGAGGACGCTGTAGCGTCCGCCCACATTGTCGGGCACTACGAACTCCTCGTAGCCCTCCTTGTCGGCCAGGCCCTTGAGGGCCCCCCGCTTGGCGTCGGTGGTGGCGTAGATCCGCTTCCGGGCCTCCTCCTTGCCGTACTTCTCCTCCAGCAGGGCCTTGAAGATACGGAAGGCCACGGCGGGCTCTGTGGTGGTGCCCGACTTGGAGATCACGTTGATGGACCAGTCCACGTCCTGGATGGCCTCGATGACCTCGCTCATGCCGTCGGAGGAAAGGCCGTTGCCCGCAAAGTAGATGGCGGGGCCGCCCTTACGGGTCAGGTTGAAGTTGTTGGAGGTGAGGGTCTCAATGACCGCCCGGGCCCCCAGGTAGCTGCCGCCGATGCCGATGACCACCAGCGCCTGGGAGTCGGAACGGATCTTGGCTGCCGCCTTCTGGATGCGGGCGAACTCCTCCTTGTCGTAGTTTTCGGGCAGACGGACCCAGCCGGTGAAGTCGCTGCCGGCGCCGGTGCCGTTCACCAGCCACTCGTGGGCCTGCTTCAGGCCCTTTTCCTCCCCTACCCGCCAGCCGTCAGGCAGGAAGGCGCTTACATTGGACAGATCGAGACGAAGCATAACTGTGACCTCCTCAGTATAATATGGAACTTCATGCTCCCTTTGTTGTCTGTAAGTCCATTATACACCATACGCCTCAAATTGGAAAGTGGATTTTTCCCCTGTTTTTCTCTTTTTTCTCCCTCTGTCCGGTATGGTCACAAAAATCGGTCAAAACCCGAAAAAGCGTCACATAGGCCGCAGATTTTTGTTGAGCCGGTCCACGATCCAGGCCAGCCGCTTCTCCCGCCCGGCCTCGGTCTTGGCGTCAAAATAGGCCCGGGCGTAGGTTTTCCTCACCGATGGGGGCATGGCCTTGAAATTCGTCAGGGCAGGTTCATGGCCCATAAGCAGGCCGGAGAGGACCTCCGCCTCCTTCTCCCCCACCGCTGTCATCAGGTCCGGCGCGTCCCACTGGCCGTTTTCCTTGGCCTCCCGGATCCTGGCCCGCCCCAGGTCGGTCATAAGTCCCTTCTCCTCCAGGGCCTCGACCAGCTTCTTATTCTTCTCCGACCACTTGCTTTTCTCCCGGCGGGGAGAAAAATATTTCCGGTAGCACTTTTCGTCTATGCTCTGCATCTGCCCGTCGATCCAGCCAAAGCAGAGAGCCTCCTCCAACGCCTCCCCCGCCTTGAGGGTCTTGGGCCCGCCCGTCTTGCCAAAGAGGAGCCAGACCCCATCCCCAGACCGGCCATTCTCAGAGAGCCACGCCCGAAATTCCCCCCGGTTTGCAAATACCATGCTCTCGCTCATGCTTTCTCCCTCCGAGCCTTTATTTTCGTCTGCCCCGATTCTACCACAAAAAGGCCCCTCCCGCAATCCGTTTTCCTTGCCCAGGTCCCAAAGCTGTGGTACAATAAAACAAACAGTGCCGGAGCTCCCGGCCACAGAGAAAGGGGAAACACCATGAAAACCATCACCCTCGGTAAGACCGGCATCACCACCCCCCAGAACGGCTTTGGGGCTCTGCCCATTCAGCGGGTGGATATGGATACCGCTGTGAAGATCCTGAACCAGGCTTTAGAGGGAGGCATGACCTTCTTCGACACCGCCCGGGCCTACTCGGACAGCGAGGAAAAGTTAGGGTCCGCCTTCGAGGGCAAGCGGGACAGAATCACCCTCTGCTCCAAGACCATGGCCCACACCCCGGAGAAGTTCTGGGAGGACCTGAACACCTC
>JAGBDQ010000295.1 GCA_017937415.1 Oscillospiraceae bacterium | reverse complement strand
ATAATATTTTGGCAATTTGAAAAAAGGAGGGAGTTCCGGTATGCAGTTGACCATAGAAGACTATCTGGACACTCTCAAAGGAAAAAAGGCCGCTGTACTGGGGATCGGCGTTTCCAATACACCACTCATTAAAATGCTCCTCAAGGCCGGGATCAAGGTCACAGCCTGCGATAAGCGGGAGCGTACAGCCTTTGACCGCGGTTTTTTGGAGGAATTGGAGGCCCTTGGCGCTGTGGTATATCTGGGGCCAGATTATCTGGAACACTTAAAAGGCAATGATGTGATCTTCCGTACGCCCGGTCTGCGGCCTGATCTGCCCCAGATCCAGGATGCGGTAAAGGGAGGGGCCCTTCTTACCTCGGAGATGGAAGTATTCTTTCAGGTTTGCCCCTGTCCCATCATCGGAGTCACCGGAAGCGATGGAAAGACTACCACCACAACCATCATCGCAAGCCTCCTGGAGGCGGCCGGCCACACTGTCCACTTGGGCGGCAACATTGGAAAGCCCCTATTGCCAGAGGTGGAGAAGATGAAGAAGAGCGATGTGGCGGTAGTAGAGCTCAGCTCCTTCCAGCTTATGACCATGGATCTGAGCCCCCATATTTCGGTGGTGACCAACCTGGCCCCCAACCACCTGGATGTCCACAAATCCATGGAGGAGTATATTGAGGCCAAGAAAAACATCTTTGTCCACCAAGGGCCCCATGACCGGGTGATCCTCAACATGGACAACGAGATCACCAACTCCTTTGCCTCTTTGGCGGCGGGAGAGGTGGCCTTTTTCAGCCGTAAGGGAGAACCCAAAGGCTTGGGCGTATTTCTTCGGGATAGGATCATCTGGATCCGGAACCAAAATGGGGAGAGGAAAATACTGCCCCTGGAGGAGATCCTCCTGCCGGGGGATCACAATGTGGAAAATTATATGGCGGCCATTGGGGCAGTGGACGGACTGGTTCCGGATGAGGTGATCCGTACCTTTGCCAAGAACTTCGGCGGCGTGGAACACCGTATCGAGCTGGTCCGGGAATTGGACGGAGTGCGGTATTATAATGACTCCATTGCCTCCAGCCCTACCCGTACCATCGCCGGACTTAAATGCTTTCCCCAAAAAGTGATCCTTATCGCGGGCGGCTATGACAAACACATTCCATTTGACGTCCTTGGTCCTGCCGTGGTAGATCATGTAAAGCTTTTGATCCTCACAGGCGCAACAGCCGCCAAGATCCGCGCAGCGGTGGAAGAGGTCCCGGGGTACCAGGCCGGTGCCCCTGCCATTCAGGAATTTGAGGAGTTCAGCGAGGCAGTCAGCGCTGCACGGCAGTCTGCCCGTCCCGGTGATGTTGTGATCCTGTCGCCGGCCTGCGCCTCCTTTGACAAATTCAAAAATTTTGTAGAGCGGGGAAACACCTTTAAAGAGATCGTAAACGCATTTTAGAAAAGAAAGGAAGTGGATCCAACTTGGATATCAAGCACGCATTGAATCAGCTGTGTGGGCAATATGGCCCCTCCGGTTTTGAAGAGCCGGCCGCTCAAGCAGCCGCCCGCTTGCTGGCCCCGTTGATGGATAAGGTGAGCACAGACGTTCTGGGAAATGTGATCGGTCTGCGCCGGTGTGGAAAGCCCGGGGCAAAAAAACTGCTTTTGGACGCCCATTTGGACGAGGTTGGGCTGATCGTCACCGGAATCGAGGACGGATTTCTTCATTTTCGGGGATTGGGTGGGGTAGATCCCCGTGTCCTGGTTGACCGGGAGGTCACCGTTCTTACCGATCCTCCTATCTTCGGCGTGGTATCCTGTCTGCCGCCCCATGTGCAGAAGAGTGGCGATTCCGACAAGGCTCAACCTATGGACCAACTCTCCATCGACATTGGCATGTGCCAGAAAACCGCCGAAAAGCTGATTCCTATTGGTACTCCAATCGTGTACCGTCAAAGCTGTTACCCTCTGGGAGAAAATGAGTTCTGTGGAAAGTCCCTGGACGACCGTTCTTGCTTTGTCGCCCTGCTTCGGGCAGCCGAGCTTTTGAAGGACAAGGAGTTGGATGTGGACCTATACATTCTTGGCTCGGCCTGCGAGGAGGTTGGGGGCTGGGGCGCCGGTACCGCCGCTTTCTCGATCGCGCCTGACTGGTGCGTGGCGGTGGATGTGACCTTTGGACGGGACCCCAGCGTGTCCGCTGATAAGGCTCCCTGCAAGCTTCACGAGGGACCGGCCATCGGTATGGGCCCGGTCATTCCCCGGTGGATGTCCAGTCGCTTTGTGGAGAAGGCCAAGAGCGCCGAGATCCCCTATCAAGTGGAGATCATGTCGGGCAGTACAGGCACCAACGGCGATGATTTCCAGACTGCCCGCGAGGGAATTGCCACCGCGGTACTGTCTCTACCGCTTAAGTATATGCATACCCCCATCGAGGTCATCGGGCTGGACGATGTGGAGCAGACCGCCCGGTTATTGGCCGCCTTTGCGGAGGGGCTGGGAAAGGAGGCTGAGACCCCATGCTGATGGATACCATAAAAGAGCTTTGCGCCTTGGACGGAGTCTCTGGCTGTGAGGACGCTGTCCGTTCATACATCAAAGAAAAGGCGACGCCTTATGCCGATGAGATCCGGGTGGACGCCTTGGGAAACCTGATCGTGTTCAAAAAAGGGAAGAAGGCCACCGGGAATACCCTGCTGTTGGCTGCCCATATGGACGAGGTGGGGCTGATCGTCAGAAGCATCACCGAGGAGGGCTACCTGAAGTTTTCCTGTGTAGGCGGCATTGACCGCCGGGTCCTTCTCTCCAAACCTGTGACGGTGGGCCCAAACAGGATCCCCGGTTTGATCGGAATGAAGCCCATTCACCTCACCACCGCGGAGGAAAGAAAGTCCATTCCCGAGATCAAAGAGCTTTGCGTCGATATTGGCGCCAAGGATAAGGAGTCGGCCGAAAAGCTTGTGTCTGTGGGTGATTATATTGCCTTTTCCAGCGACATCGTTGAGTTTGGCGAGGGGTTCATCAAAGCCAAGGCCATTGATGACAGGGCTGGCTGTGCTGTTATGCTGGAGCTACTGAAAGAAGACCTGCCGATGGATTGTACCTTTGCCTTTACCGTTCAGGAGGAGATCGGCTGCAAGGGCGCCATGGGCGCCGCTTTCTCGGTGGCCCCCTCCATTGCCCTGATCTTAGAGACCACCACGGCTGCTGACCTGGCCGGGGTGGAAGGCGAGAAAAAGGTCTGCTGTCTGGGAGATGGTCCCGTGGTCCCCTTCATGGACAACGGCTCTATTGCTGACCGCAAGCTCTATGAGCTTACCAGGACCTTGGCCAAGGAAAATAACATTCCCTGGCAGACCAAGCATATGGTGGCCGGCGGAAACGATGCCCGGGCCATCCAGAGAAGCCGGGAGGGTGTCCGCACCGTGGTGATGAGTGCCGCGGTCCGGTATCTCCACGCTCCTTCCACGGTCGCTTGTGTTCGGGATTTTGAGTATATTCATAAGCTGTCCCGTCTCTTTATAGAGGCTGTGGCACAGAAGGAGGTATAACACAATGGATATTCTAAAAACACTTCAAACAATCAATGCCTGCCATGGTCCCTCCGGGGATGAGGGGCAGGTAGCCAACGCCATCGCCGAGCTCGCTCGTCCTTATGCCGACGAGATCACCCGGGACGTCATGGGCAATTTGATCGTACACAAGAAAGGCCCCGGCAAACGGATCATGTTTGCCGCCCACATGGATTCCATTGGCTTTGTGATCACGCACATTGATGATAAAGGATTCCTCCGGGTGGGCCGTCTGGGCGGTCTGGGGGTGTATAGCTGCCTCCACATCCCTGTCCGGTTCAAAAACGGGGTCAAGGGGGTAGTTTCCAGCTCGGCTGAGGACAGTAAGAAGATGACCCTTAACGATCTTTACATCGACATTGGGGCAACCAGCAGGGAAGAGGCCGAGAAATCGGTCCAACTGGGGGATACCGCCGTGTTTGACCTGCCTGCCTTCCAGATGGGGAACCGGATCTCCTCGCCTTATCTGGACAACCGGATCTCCTGTGTGGTCCTTCTCCTTGCCCTGGAGCAGCTGACGGAGGCCAGGAACGACCTTTACTTTGTCTTTACCACCCAGGAGGAGCTTGGCATGCGCGGAGCCAAGCCTGCCGCCTTTGGCATAGATCCCCAGTACGGTATTGCCGTAGATGTGACCGGTACCGATGATGAGCTCGACTCCAAGCATGGGGCAAGCAGCGTGTTGGGGAAGGGCGCCGCCGTGAAGATCATGGACTCCTCAGTGATCTGCCACCCCCAGGTTATCCAAACCCTGGAGGAATTGGCCAAGTCCAACGGGATCAAGACCCAACGGGATATTCTGCGGTATGGCGGTACCGACGCCGGCGCCATGCACGTCTCGCGGAGCGGAGTTTATGCCGGCGGCGTGTCTGTCCCTTGCCGGTATATCCATTCTCCTGTGGAAACTGCCGACCTCCAAGATGTGGAGGAATGCGGAAGACTGATTGCCGCCTTCGCCCAGACTGACCTGGCATAAGACTACAAATTTCATCACTTTTGCAAGAGCGAGGATAAAGCAATATGCCTTTACAAATTAGCGATAAGACCAGAGTGCTGGCCAAACAGGCCGAGATTGACCTGGTTGAGCAGTTCGCAAATGTAGACAGGATGGCTCAGCGCAACGCCGAAAAGGTTTTGGACGCCTTTCAGACCTTTCGGGTGGCTGAAAGTGACTTTGCCGGCACCACCGGCTACGGATATGACGATATGGGGCGGGACAAGCTGGAGCAGATCTATGCTCACATCTTCGGTACTGAAAGTGCCTTGGTGCGGCTTCAGTTCGTTAACGGCACCCACGCCATCTCCTGTGCCCTGTTTGGGGCCGTAAAACCGGGAGAGAAACTGCTCTATGTGACCGGTGCTCCCTATGATACGCTCCAAAGTGTGATCGGGATCACGGGAAATGCACCGGGAACCCTTTGCTCCTATGGGGTGGAATACGGACAGGTAGAGCTGAATGACCAGGGAAAGCCTGACCTTCCTGCCATTCAGTCTGCGATCCAGGATCCCAAGGTCAGGGCCGTGGTCATTCAGCGCTCCCGCGGCTATGACACACGGGACTCCTTCTCTGTAGCTGAGATCGGCGCTATCTGCGACGCTGTTCACGCAGTCAGGCAGGATATAGCCATTCTGGTGGATAACTGTTACGGTGAGTTTGTGGAAGAGCTGGAACCCACCCAGGTTGGTGCCGACCTGGTCATGGGCTCCCTCATTAAAAATCCCGGTGGAGGGCTTGCTCCCATGGGGGGCTATCTGGCTGGGCGGGAGGACTTGATTGAGGGGGCGGCTGCCAGACTGACTGTGCCCGGTATCGGAAAAGAGTGCGGTGCCACACTGGGTAACAACCGTGCCCTCTATCAAGGACTTTTCCTTGCCCCCCATGTCACGGCGCAAGCGGTCAAAACCGCCCTCTTCGCCGCCAGAATGATGGAGCTTTTGGGCTATTCCACTTCGCCCAGTTCTTCTCAGCCCCGTTACGACATTATCCAGATGATCCACTTTGGCTCTCCCGAGCCGCTCAAGAGGTTCTGCCGGGGAATCCAAATGGGAGCTCCGGTAGACTCCTACGTAACTCCTGAGCCTTGGGATATGCCGGGGTATGACAGTCAGGTGATCATGGCGGCCGGAGCCTTTATTCAGGGTTCCTCTATCGAACTCTCCGCTGACGGTCCCATGCGGGAGCCCTATACCGCTTATCTTCAAGGCGGACTCACCTATGAGTCCGGACGGCTGGGCATTATGCTGGCGGTAGACGCTTTGCTGGCATAGGACAGTCTCTTTCCCGCATAGGCTTTGCCCGTGGAGGTGGAGCCTATGCGGAGGTTCTTTCGGGGCGTCTGGTTTCGTGCCACGCCCAAAAAGAGACGGGAGCGTGGCTCCTTGCTTCTTTCGGCCCTTGTGGGGCTTTCAATGGCCTGCCTTTTGATTCATGCCTTTAACACCGCCCTGCGACCACAACTCTTGGCCTTTACTGAGGCGCAGGTCCGAAATCGTCTGAACCAGCTCTCATCGCAAGTGGTCAGTCAGGTCATGCAGGACCAGAGCCTCACCTATTCCGAACTTGTTGTCCTGCGGACCGGACAGGGGGGAGAGGTCTCCACCATGTCGGTTGACTCCCAAAAGCTGAACCTGCTGCGGGCCCAGGTGATGGAGCGAATTACCGAACAGATCCTTGCGCTGGATACCACTGACCTGGGGATCCCTCTTGGTCTGCTCACCGGCATTGACATTCTTTCTGCCGCAGGCCCAAAGCTCCCGGTTCGGGTCACCTCGGTAGTCTCGGCCACCGGCCTTTTCCGCAACGAATTTACCAACGCCGGGATCAATCAGACTCTCCACCGAATCGTACTGGACGTAACCATCACCGCCAGGCTTCTTCTTCCGGTGGGGATTACAGAGACAGCAATCACCATCCCTGTCTATATCACCGAAGCCATCGTTATTGGTCAGGTGCCTCAAACCTATTTGAACTGGACACAATAGATTCGATCACAAAAGAAGGGAGGGAGAGCATGAGTGCCGTTTTGCATTATGTGGTACAAATGGCCCTCCCGTCACTTTTGGGCGTTCTTTTGTGGGGGATCTTCTATCCGGTGAGAAAACGGAGGCGGGAGAGCCGGGGGATATCCGTAGGCTCCGGACGAGAGAAGGCGTTGTTTCTGCTTTTTCTCTATACCGCCGGACTCTTTGCCCTCACTTTGACTCCGGCAGGATTTTGGGACGCGGTGCTTCAGGGAAAACCGCCCCATCTGCCCCCCGCCTTCCGGGGATCGGTCAATCTGATCCCCATCCGGCAAAGCTGGGCCTTGCTCCGATATTATGTCAGGAATGGTTTGTGGGATGCCGTCTGGGTCAATTTCCCGGGAAATGTGATCATGTTCTTACCCTTTGGGCTTTTTTCCGGGCTTTTGTCGGACAGGCCCCGATGGTGGAAAAGCACCCTGGTCACCTTTGGAGTCTCTCTTTTTATTGAATGCTTTCAGCTCCTTGTCTCAAGGGGCACCGATGTGGATGACCTGATTTTGAACACAATAGGCGGACTGCTGGGCCATGGCTGTTTTCTGCTTCTCCGCCGGATGGATCCAGGCCTTGTGCGGAGATGCGGCAAAACACAGAAAGGAAGTATATAGAATGGATGTCGCTCAGGAATTGCAGCAGCTGCGGGAAGAATTGACCCGGGCAAATTACGAATACTATATGCTGGATGCGCCCACCATGTCCGACTATGATTTTGACCATAAGCTCCGCCGGTTGGAGGAGCTTGAGGCTATGTATCCCGAGCTTATCACCCCCGATTCTCCCACCCAGCGGGTAGGGGGGAGCGTAGCAGAGGGGTTCTCAGAGGTGGTCCATCAGGTTCCTCTGGAGAGTCTGCAGGATGTCTTTTCCGTGGAAGAACTGGAGGAATTTGACCGGCGGGTCAGAGAGACGACTCCCGACGCGGTTTATGACACAGAACCCAAGGTGGACGGCCTGTCAGTGGCATTGGAGTATGAAAACGGTGTTTTTGTCCGTGGCGCTACCCGGGGTGATGGCAGGGTAGGGGAGGATGTGACACAAAATCTGCGGACCATACGCTCTATTCCTCTTCGGCTCCCCGAGTCCCTGCCGCGGCTTATTGTCCGGGGAGAAGTCTATATGCCCAAGTCGGCCTTTGAGCGCATTAACCGGGAACGGGAAGTGCAGGGCAAACCTCTCTTCGCCAATCCCCGCAATGCCGCTGCCGGTTCTTTACGCCAACTGGATCCCAGGATCGCCGCGGAACGCCGCCTGGACATTCTGGTTTTTAATATTCAGTATGTGGATGGGAAAACCTTTTCTACCCACACCGAAACCTTGGAATATTTGGAGAGCCAGCATTTCCGAGTGATCCCCCACACTTTCTGCGCTACAATCGGTGAATGTACGCAGCGAATTACCGCCATTGGGGACAGCCGGGAGAATTTTGACTTTGACATTGACGGTGCCGTGGTCAAAGTAAACGACCTGACAGATCGGGAAAAGCTGGGCAGTACCGCAAAATTTCCCCGCTGGGCGGCCGCATATAAGTATCCCCCTGAGCAGAAGCCTACCACGGTGGAGGATATTGTGATCCAGGTAGGGCGCACTGGAGTTTTGACGCCAAAGGCTGTGGTTGCGCCTGTCCGCCTTGCCGGAACCACCGTGACCAACGCCACCCTCCACAATCAGGACTTTATTGCTGAAAAAGATGTGCGGATCGGAGATACCGTGTTGGTCCAGAAGGCAGGGGAGATCATTCCCGAGATCGTTTCAGTTTTGAAGGAAAAGCGTCCCGCTGGGGCGGTTCCTTTTGTCTTTCCCTCTCAATGCCCTGTCTGCGGCGCGGCTGTGGTCAGGGATGAGGACGGCGCTGCCATTCGCTGTACCGGCGCTGAGTGCCCGGCCCAGCTGACCCGAAACCTGGTCCACTTTGCCTCTCGTGACGCTATGGACATTGAAGGTCTGGGACCTGCCGTAGTGGAGCTTTTAATCCAGGCGGGGCTCCTGAAAACCCCCGGAGACCTTTATCATCTCCAGATAACCGATGTAGCTAAACTGGACCGCATGGGTAAAAAGTCTGCACAAAATCTGATGGATGCCATTGAGCGCTCGAAAGAGAATGACCTTTCCAAGCTCTTGACCGCCCTCGGGATCCGGCAGGTAGGACAAAAGGCGGCTCAGGTTTTGTCCCGGCAGTTTGGTTCCATGGAAGCACTGATGACAGCAGGGGAGGAAGAGCTGGCTGCAGTCCCAGACGTGGGATCTATTACCGCTCAAAATATTTTGGACTGGTTTTCTTCCCCGCAATCCAAGCATCTTATTCAGACACTGAAGGACGCCGGGGTCAACATGGTAAGTAAGGCCCAACCTGTAGGGGACAAGCTTTCCGGTCTTACTTTCGTTCTTACCGGAGAGTTGTCCGGCTTCTCCCGCAAGGAAGCCAGTGAGCGAATCGAGGCCTTGGGCGGCAAAGTATCGGGCTCGGTCTCATCCAAAACCTCTTACGCGGTAGCGGGTGAGGCCGCCGGCTCCAAGCTGCGGAAGGCCCAGGAATTGAACATTCCCATTCTTGACGAAAGTGCCTTTATTACGCTCTTGGAAGAAAATTGATATTTTTTGCAAAAAGATGCAGAGTAGGAAGTTGACAAGCGACTTCAGATGGGGTAAACTTGTTAAGAAATCGAAACAACTTTTCGGGTGCTTCAATTTTTTAAAGCAGGTGAAATTTTTATGAAAAAAGAGAAAGTTTCCAACGCCGTGATCCGTCGTTTACCTCGGTACTACCGCCGTTTGACAGAGCTTCTCAATGCCGGTACTGTTCGGATCTCCTCTAAATCTCTGGGGGAGTCCATGAATTTGACCGCCTCTCAAATCCGGCAGGATCTGTCTTACTTTGGCGAGTTTGGCCAGCAGGGATATGGGTATAATGTAGAGTCCCTTCGCAACGAGATCGCCGAGATACTTGGCATGAATCAGGGACACACCGCCGCTCTCCTGGGGGTTGGAAATCTGGGCCGGGCCCTGATGGAAAACTTCCACTTTGACCAAAGCGGGTTCCGTCTCACCGCCGCCTTTGATGTTGACCCTGCCGTGGTGGGCCATGAGATTGCCGGGATCAAAATTAGGCCCATTGAGGAGCTCGACGAATACCTGAAGCAGAATCCTACCAGCGTGGGCATTCTCACTGTACCCCGCGCCGTGGCACCTTCTCTCTCGGAAAAGCTCATTGAGGGCGGGATCAAAGGCATCTGGAATTTTACAAACATTGAATTGAACATTACGACACCCGGCATCATTGTAGAGAACGTTCACTTTTCTGACAGCCTGCTGGCATTGAGTTATCTGATTTCGGAGGCAATATGAAACGCAAAGAAATTGCGGCTCTCATCCTGATCGGCGCCTTGCTCTCCGGCTTGATTACTGCCGGGGCAAGTGAGGCGGGTACTTCCGGCAATCCATTGATTTCCTTGGAATGGCTCAAGGAAACCTTCTTGCCCGGCTTGGAGAAAGACTTAGATGAAAAGGTCAACAATGGCATGGAGGATCTGGTCGGCGGTTTTGTGAATTCCGGTCCCGAAGGACATGAGCTGCGGGTCAAGCGGGGAGATGTGATCATGCTGGAACGTGGTTCTGTCCTTACCTCGCTGGCGGGAGAAATCTCTATTGTTTCCTCTGATGGGACCGTTTTGGATGTTACTGAGGGAGCCGAGATTCCGGCCGACACCGAGATTCTTCTTACGGATCACCGCTACCTGACCGCAGAGGAAACACAAGCTCTTTTTTCTGTTACCTCAGATACCGCCGTGATCCACCTCAGTGGACTTTATCGGATTGCCGCCAGTCTGGAAACCGACTATAACGCCCTTGCTGATGCCCTTCATGAAATGGGACTCTTTATGGGCAGCAACACTCCCTACGGTTCCAGTTATGATCTGGAGGATGCACCTACCCGAATCCAGGGACTGATCATTTTCCTTCGTCTCCTGGGTGAGGAAGAAGCCGCTCTCAGCTACACCGATACCTCAGTCACCTTCGTGGATGTCTCAAGCTGGGCCCGGCCCTATGTCGCATACGCCTATGAGAAGAAATACACAGGCGGGCAAAAGGTAGGAGAAAACGGAGAGATCACCTTCGGTCAAAATGATATTATGACCCCTCGTGATTTTCTGACTTTCCTTCTGCGGGCTATGAAGTATCAGGAAGGAACCGATTTCAACTGGAAAACCGCTGTGACTGACGCGGAAGCTCTGGGGCTGTTGACCAGCGGGGAAGTAGAGCTTTTGAATGAAAAGCCTTTCCTGCGCGCGCAGGTGGTTTATCTCTCCTACTTCATGCTCTCTGCGAAAACAGCAGGGGGGGAGCCGCTGATGAATCAGCTTGCCTCCACCGGAAAAATCACCACAGATGCCATCGCCGATATTACAAAGGATATTACTGTAACGCGTATAAAGTGATCTTGCGCAATTATTTGATCCGTGAAAAGAGGAACCTTCCCGACAGGAGAAGGTTCCTCTTTTAATTTGCTGTGCATAGGATAACAGGAAAAGGAGGGATGTTCTATGCCGAAAATCATACCCTATGACCGTGAAGCGGCAGTCAGCTATGCTCGAACATGGGCTTATGGCCGAAATCCCAATTATTATGATTATGAGGAGATCGGCGGTGACTGTACCAACTTTGCCTCTCAATGTCTTTATGCCGGAACCGGTGTGATGAATTTTACTCCAACCTTCGGATGGTACTACATCAACGCCAATCAAAAAGCGCCCGCTTGGACTGGTGTAGAGTATTTTCGAAATTTTCTCGTCCGAAAGGAAGTTTCTCCTGGCCCCTTTGGTATAGAGACCGACCTGTATGGGATCCAAGTGGGCGATTTCCTCCAATTTAACTTCAAGGGCGAGATCTTTTCCCATACGCCTATTGTAGTGAAGATCGGCGATCCGGTGATCCCAGAAAACATTTTGTTGGCTGCCCATTCCTATGATGCCTATATGCGGCCCCTCAGCACGTATGTATATGAGCAGATCCGATATTTGCATATCCTTGGAGCCTATCCGCCCCAGTCATAACAGGAAAAATGGCCTTCTTAATCTTCGGGATCTGCGTCACCGCTTTCTTTCTTTTTTCCTCTTGGTTTGACCTTGCTCAAGGGGTTGGCTCTGGCGGCCGCACGCAGATTTTCGTTGTCCACGTGAGTATAGATCTGGGTTGTGTTCAAATTCTCATGTCCAAGGACCTCTTGAAGCGTCCGAACGTCCACGCCGTTTTGAAGCATAAGAGTTGCTGCGGTGTGGCGGAGCTTGTGGGGAGAATACTGTGTGCTGTCCAACCCAGCCTTGGTAAGGTGTTTTTTTACAAGCTTCTCTACAGCCGCCTTGGAGATCCGGGTCCGTCGGCGGCTGAGGAACAGGGCGTTTTTATCAATGGCCCTTTGGTTATCTCTGACCGCCAAATAGCCCTGAATTGACTGGATACAGGCATCATTCAGGTATAAAATCCGTTCTTTATTGCCTTTTCCCAAGACTCTGAGCTGGTCACCCCGAATATCGGTCAAATTGAGACCGATCAGCTCAGAAATCCGTAAACCACAATTCAGGAAAAGGGTCAAAATGCATTGGTCACGCTCCTGAAATTCGCCGTCAACACTTTCCAATAATTGGATACTTCCGTCCAGATCCAGGTATCGGGGTAAGGATTTCTTCATTCTGGGAGAGTCCAAATCCTGCATAGGATTTTCACTTAAAAGCTTGGCCTTGTTCGTCAGATACTTATAGAATGAGCGAATGGCAGCAATTTTCCTGGCTCTGGAGGTAGCCTTCAATCCGTAATCAGTCTGTGTGCTGTTGGGGTGCTGGGCACGGTCACGGCTCAGATAATTCATATAGGAATAGACATCAGAAAGAGTTACAGAGCGCACCAAATCAAGGTCCACATCGCCAATATCGACGGAATCAATATCGGCGGTACGTGGAACTTTATTTTTTTCTATTTTAATGTACCGAAAGAAATTCCGAAGATCCAGATAATACTCGTCGACCGTTTTCTTCGAGTGGCCCTGAATAGCTTCATGATAGGTCAGAAAGTCCCGGAGGATCTGTGGTGCGTCGGTACGGTAATCCATGAAAAGTTCGCTAACTTTAATATAGCCTATAGAAGCGGATATTAGGATTATCCCCCTCCCAAGTAAACAAAATTTTTATTTTGTTTACTTGGCAGTCTATACTAAGAAGCTCCCTCCTATCTGTAAAGATTTTGAAATCCAGTAAATCGGGGCTTTCCATAACTGTCTACAATACCGCTGACAATACTTCACGGATATTGTGACATTGGATCAACTGCAATCCACTGGGAGCAATAATTTTTCCGCAACGGGACGGCAGTATGCACTTGGTAAATCCCAATCGATGGATCTCGGCCAGTCGTTGATTGACTGCGTTCACGCTACGCAGTTCTCCGGTTAAGCCAACTTCACCGATAGCCGCCAGATCATCTGGAACTGGCTTATCCCGAAAACTGGAAGCCAGTGCAATAATTGTAGCCAGGTCTACAGCGGGCTCGTCCAACTCCAAACCGCCCACCACATTGATGTAGGCATCGCAAGAGTTGACCAGCAGTCCTCCTCTTTTTTCCAATACAGCCAAAAGCAGCATAGCCCGGTTGAAGTCAACGCCGGACACCATTCTTCGAGGCATATTAAAGCTGGTAGGCGCCAGCAATGCCTGTACCTCAGCCAATACCGGGCGTATGCCTTCCATTGCACACGTGACACAAGTGCCCGGCGTATTGGTTGGCCGCCCGTCCAGGAGCATTTCCGACGGATTGGGTACCTCGGTCAGACCAGTATCTGCCATTTCGAAAACGCCGATCTCATTTGTGGCACCAAAACGGTTTTTGGCCGCCCGCAGAATACGGTATGTGGTCTGCTGCTCCCCCTCGAAGTATAAAACGCAGTCAACCATATGCTCCAGAACCTTGGGTCCCGCGATGGCCCCGTCCTTATTCACATGGCCAATGACAAAAACGGTGATCCCCATTCCCTTCGCAAGGCTCATTAAAGCCAGAGTACAATCCTTTACCTGTCCCACACTGCCCGGTGAGGTGGTCAGATCCCCATTATAAAGGGTTTGGATTGAGTCCACGATCAAAATATCAGGCTTCAATTCCGTGGCAGACTCCACAATGTTCTCCAGATTGGTCTCAGCCAAAAGGTAAAGACCTTCTCCCCTTACTCGGAGACGCTCCGCCCGCAGCTTGATCTGTCGCTCAGATTCCTCGCCGGATACATAAAGAACATTCGCAAAACGGCACAAATTGTCACAAATCTGCAACATTAAGGTGGATTTTCCAATGCCTGGGGCTCCGCCCACCAGCACCAAAGAACCCTTTACCGCTCCTCCGCCCAAAACCCGGTCCAGTTCTCCCATGCCAGTTTCAAAACGGAGTTCGCTGGTTGTCTCAACCTCACTGATTTTACGAGGAACAGAAATACCCACCGCCTCCCGACGACCGCTGGAGGACTTGGGCACCTTAGTTTTTGGGGCAGTTGGTCGTTCCACAATGGTGTTCCAAGCACCGCAGGCCGGGCACTGCCCCTGCCAACGAAGCACTTCGTTGCCGCAATCTGTGCAATAGAATACCGTTTTCTCCTTTGCCATATTACCTCTCCCCTGCTTTTGTGCAGATATACAGAACTTTTGTTTTGTTTACTTCATTATAGCACAGGTGTTTGAAGATTTCCACCCTGAATTTCGCTAAACTGAAGCCATGCCGACATAATACAAATGGCCACTTGAGTCTGATAACTATTGCTGCGCAGCTTTTCTTCCTCCTCTGGATTGGACAGAAAGCCGCACTCCACCAGAATGGCCGGACAGGTAATGTGCTTCATCAAATAGATAGAATCCGATATTAGGGCCGGTGAACGCTGATTGCCGAGATCTAATCCCCTGCGCAAGTTCTCCTGAGTCTGCTGCGCCAATGCCAGGCTCTCCTCTCCATCCCTAAAGAACACCTGTGCCCCATGGTAAGCTTGATTTGTAAAGGTGTTTTGGTGTACACTGATCAACACAGCATTGGTTGTGCGTTCTATCTCCGCCACCCGGTTTTTTAGATCAGATACCTTTTTCTCCCGCAGGGTGTGGGCCTGTGCATCATAAAGAGAAATATCAGTATCCCGCAACAGAATGGGGCATACGCCATAAAAACCAAGGAGCTGATCAATTTTCAAAGTAATGGATAGATTGATGGTGCTTTCCGCTACCCCAGTGACTGAGACCGCCCCCCCGTCCTCCCCTCCGTGCCCCGCATCCAGGATCAACTGCCGTTCCGGAAGGCGTACCTGCGCCATGGCGCCCATACTCTGCTCCTGCCGCTGACAGAATCCCATAATCAAAATAAGTACCATTGCCGCCACCGCAGTCAGCAAAACTATTTTTTCTCCAATTTTTTTCATGCAGCATCCCTCCTCTGTTACTTTATTTTTCCTTTCATCTCCATATGCAGATAACCGAAGGATGGCTGCGTTTTCCTCTTTCTACCTTCCTTCATAGTATGGTTCGGAGAGCTTTTCCCTCCACATCATATTGATAGGAGGCACTATCCCTTGGAACACGAACCCATGAAACCGGCCTGCCCGGACGCCAACGGCACCATGCCGTCCTGTGCGCCTCTGGCAGTTCCCTATGTCCCCTTCCAACAGCAGAATCCCAAGCGGTACAATCAAAACGATGCCCTCAGCTATGGCACGCTCTTCCCCGGCTTGAACCTCCCCTTCCATCTGAAGGTCGATGCATCCAACGCCGCAGTCGGAGCCCTTGGTGAGCTGCAGGCGCTGGAGTTTGTTCTGCTGGAACTGGGGATCTATCTTGACACCCATCAAGATGACGAGGAGGCCTTTGTCCTCTTTCAACAATATGCGGCACTGGAAAAAGCTGGGCGTGAAAAGTATGAGGCCGCCTACGGGCCCCTCTTTCAATCCTCAGCCGCCGGGCAAAAGGCATTTTCCAGCTGGATCTGTGATCCATGGCCCTGGGATTTTCGGGAAGGAGGCAAAGCCTGATGTTTGTCTATGAAAAGAAGCTCCAATACCCCGTTAAGATCAAAAACACCAGCCCCAGGCTGGCTTCAGTCATTATCAGCCAGTATGGCGGCCCCGATGGAGAGTTGGGAGCCTCTATGCGTTACCTCTCCCAGCGTTACTCCATGCCCTATCCCGAGCTGAAGGCTCTGCTCACCGACATCGGTACCGAGGAATTGGGCCATATGGAGATGGTAGCTGCTATTGTCCACCAGCTTACCCGCAACCTTACGGAGGAACAGATCCGGACTGCCGGCTTTGATGCCTACTTTGTAGACCATACCACCGGGATCTATCCCCAATTTGCCTCCGGCTATCCCTGGTCCGCTTCCACCATGCAGTCCACCGGTGATGTGATCGCTGACCTGACCGAAGATCTGGCTGCAGAGCAAAAGGCCCGGCTGACCTATGATAACATTCTCCGGCTTTCCGATGACCCTGATGTCAATGAGGCGATCCGATTCCTGAGAGCCCGCGAAATCGTGCATTTCCAGCGCTTTGGGGAAGCTATGCGCCTCGCTACCGAGAAAATGAACCAGAAGAACGTTTACTTTGTCAATCCGGCCTTTGACCAAAAAACTACAGAAAAATAACAGAACATGTCATAAAAACTATAGAAAATGGTCGGGTAATTCCATTACCCGACCATTTTCTAACCCTTTTCATTGTTATGATCTGGCCATTCGCCCTCATATACCGTAGTAGCCGGGCCGGTCATAAAGGCATGCCCCGTCTTTTCGTCCCAAGTAACAAAGAGCTCGCCCCCCAGGAGCTGGACCGCTGCCGCTCGATCCGCCTTCCCCGCCTTGACCGCCGCAGCAACGACAGCGCAAGCTCCGGTCCCGCAAGCAAGAGTCTCACCGCTCCCCCGTTCCCAGACCCTCATCTTCAGCAGTTTCCGGCTCAAAACCTCCACAAATTCCGTGTTGGTTCGGTTGGGAAAGCTGGGATGATTCTCAAAAAGAGGGCCGCAGTCTGTAAGCGCCAGACACGAGATATTGGGCTCAAAAATCACCGCATGAGGGTTTCCCATAGAAACGGGATATACTGTATAGCCTTTTCCCTTTACAGATATGTTGCGGGGTTCCTCTACTATCGGGATCCCCATATCTACCGTTACTGAAGCTACCTTTCCCTTCTCCACATGGAGCTCCAATGTCCGGATCCCGGCCAAGGTCTCTATCTGCAAGGTGGTCTTATCAGTCAGGCCCTTATCGAAGACATATTTGCCCAAACAGCGAATCCCGTTTCCGCACATCTCCCCTTCGGAGCCATCCGCATTGAACATACGCATACGAAAGGCTCCCTTGCAAGAGGGACAGACACAGATCAGGCCATCGCTCCCCGCCCCAAAATGCCGGTCCGAGATGGCAACAGCCAATTTATCTATATTCTGGGGCTCCCCTTCCGTACAATTCAAAAAGATATAGTCGTTGCCGATCCCCTGCATTTTGGTGAAACGCACTCTTTATCCTCCTCTCTGTCAAAAAGAGCGGCGGTCAGGCCTTCTGACCGCCGCTCCATAAATTATATCAGCCGTTTTAGTCCTCGTCAAGGATCATATGGGCCATCTGTACCATTCTGACTCCGGTGTCCATGCTCTTCTTTTGCAAAAAGCGGTGGGCCTCAGCCTCGGTCATACTGTGGCGGGTAATCAACACCCCCTTGGCACGTTCAATGATCCCTCTTTCCTCCTGAGGACGCTGAGGATGAGCATACCGCTCCATCCGGCGTCCCAATTGCAGCAGCATTCGTACCGAGGCGACCAAGTCCCCTTTGGAAACCGGTGCCGCCAATTTAAAAATGTCCTCATCGTCGATCATATCCAGCATGTTTTGTGTGGCAATAACCAGCAGTGAACAGGAACGGGGCAGATCAGCCTGCAGCTCCTGGGCTGTCTCCTCCCGCAGCTTGTAACCGCAAATCACAGCGGTCACTTGCTGTTGATAGGCCAGCCGCTTGACTTCACCGGCCGAGCGGCAAATTGTACATTCAGCCAGCCCGGTCATTTCAATCATATCCCGGACCCGCTCATTGGTCCGGTTCCCCTCAAAGGCGAGGATCACCTGATCCATTTCCGCTCACCTCCGTTTCTGGGGCGGTTCGCGCATCAATAATTGATCATGTACTTCTCTTTTTCCCAGGAGGAGACCCGGGTGCGGTACTCATCCCACTCCTTCATCTTGCCCTCAATATAATTCTCCGCAATATGAGGGCCTAAGGTATCCAAAATCAGCATATCCTTCTGCATGGCCTCGATGGCCTCCTCCAACGAACCGGGCAAGCTTGCGATGCCGTTGGCCTCCCGGGTGGCCTGGTCCATCTTAAAGATGTTTTCTGTGATCTCGGTAGGAGGAACCATTCCTTTCTCAATACCGTCCAAACCGGCCGCCAGGCACACCGCCAGGGCCAGGTAGGGGTTACAGCAGGGATCAGGGCTCCGAAGCTCCACACGGGTACCCATACCACGAGAGGCCGGGATCCGGATCAGGGCAGAGCGGTTAGAAGCAGACCATGCCAAATAGCAAGGTGCTTCATAGCCGGGCACCAAGCGCTTATACGAGTTGACCAGCGGATTCGTGATGGCGGCAAACCCCTGAACATGGGCCAGCAAGCCAGCAATAAAGGAGTAACACTCCTTGGAAAGGCCCTTCTCCCCATCGGGGTCTGCAAACACGTTCTTGCCATTCTTGAAGAGGGACATATTGGTATGCATACCGGATCCGTTGATCCCAAAGATAGGCTTGGGCATAAACGTGGCATGAAGTCCATTCTTCTGGGCAAGTGTCTTGACAGCCAGCTTAAATGTCATAATATTGTCGGCTGTCCGCAGGGCATCGGCATACTTGAAATCAATTTCGTGCTGCCCCTGCGCCACCTCGTGGTGACTTGCCTCTATCTCGAAATCCATTTGCTCCAAAGCCATGCAGATCTCTCGCCGGGTCCCCTCCCCGTGATCCAGAGGGCCCAGGTCGAAATAGCCGGCCTCATCGTTGGTTTTGGTGGTGGGCTTTCCCTCATCATCGGTCTGGAAAAGGAAAAATTCCGCCTCTGGACCTACGTTAAAGGCATCATAGCCCATCTTCTTGGCCCGCTCCAGTACTCGTTTCAGGACTCCTCGGGGGTCACCGATAAAAGGCGTTCCGTCCGGATTGTACACATCGCATATGAGCCGCGCAACTTTGCCGTGCTGGGGCCGCCAGGGAAACACCACAAAGGAATCCAGATCCGGATACAGATACTGGTCAGACTCATTGATCCGCACAAAGCCCTCAATAGAGGATCCATCCAGCATGATCTCATTGTTGACCGCTTTCTCGATTTGAGAGGCAGTGATGGCCACATTCTTCAGTTGTCCGAATATATCGGTAAACTGCATACGGATAAACTCAATATCCTCTTCCCGTACCTTCCGAATAATGTCCTCTTT